>NC_009253.1:2405402-2706078 GCF_000016165.1 Desulforamulus reducens MI-1
CTCTTGGTACTAATAAATATCCCTCCTATGAATTTGCAGCCACCAAATGCGGCGCCATACCAGGCAGGATTCCTCTCTTAGTCTCCTGAGCAGACATATCCTTTGCACCAAATTCTCTGGTTAAGAAGTTGCATGCATCCCAGGGATTCACTGAATCACCACAGGTAAAGACATCAACCGCAGCGTAACCTAATTCAGGCCAGGTATGAATAGCCAGGTGGCTTTCACTAATTACTACTACACCACTAACTCCCTGTGGACTAAATTTGTGAAAAACATATTCGCGGACCTCAGCCCCCGATTCCAGTGCTGCGTTAACCATAATTTCCTCAACCTTCTTAACATCATTGAGGATTTCAAAATCACAGCCATAGATTTCAGCCAAGACATGGCGGCCCAAAGGTTTCATTATAGTTATCCTCCTCCATTTCACTTAATAAAATGTTGGAACTAACCAGCCCAAATTACTAAGTTTTCGGGCTGGTCAATTCCAACCAAAGTCAATTTTAGCATAAACTTTTGCCTTGTCAATAAAATCTTAATCAATATTCGCCTTTAAATGGCAAATTTATTTATTTGCACCTTAATTCACGTGTTTAATGTATTTAACTGATTATTCTTCCCTAGTATATGATTTCTCTCGGCCTACCCTAATTTCATTCCTCATATAATTCTATGCTTATTTTTGGGCCTTTGTTCGGATAAAACCAGATAAACCAAAGGGGGTGCACCAAAAATCATAGTGGTGGCAGCGGCTACAACACCGGAGTCGTTAAAGGCAAAGGCTACCAAGGCACCAGTAAGTACACCAATAAATCCTTTAAACAAATAGGGATATTTTACTCTCAGGTTTTTCATTACTCCCTGGGGACGATAAAACAATAGAGCCAGTATACCTAGACTTGCCAGCAGTACCCTGCTCCAGACAGTGTACCGCAAGAGTTTCATATTCATTGACCATTTTCGTTGAATAATTTCCAAAGCATAATTGGGATCCTTTAATAATAATGAAGCTGTGGTACCCATGTGGGAACGTAAATCCGGTGGGCGAGTTAGGTCAAAGGCAATAAAACCACTGACAGCCAGAACCACCAAACAGCCAACCATTAAAATGGTTCGAAAGCGGAAGCGTACACCCATTAACAAAAGAAAAGTTACCAACAAAGCGGCGGTTGCTGCAATGGTACCTCCCACGTTGGTACCCATGTTGGGTGCCGCCATTGCATAGACAGTAAAAAGATACACCAAGCCACTTAGGAGAATTAAGATTCGTCTGTTCTTTGGACAGTATTGGACCGCTGCAGTGGTTCCAAAAATTAAGGAACCAATTAGCACACCCATGTATTCATTACCGATACCATAAAAACGCGCCCCTACAATGGGGTCGTATCCTAGAATGGATTGCTTCTGCAAATAAGATGCGTTTACTAAGTCAATCAAAATCGTACCTGCTGTGGCAATACATATGAATATGAAGGGATTCAGCCCTATTTTTCGGTTAACCAAAATGGCTAACCCTGAAAAGGCCAGTGTTAATACAACCAACTGCACTGCCATGATGGCTACGGATGTGTTTGGTAAAAGTGGCATAACAAGCTCAACCAATGGAACTGACATAACTAAAAGCAGAAATGGTTTTATCATCTCGGCCATGTGTTTCTTGAAGAAAATACCATAAAGACCCATGAATAGTACGATCAGTTGTACAAGTACATAGGCTGACTGAAGAGGTGGTCTCGCCTGATAAGTACTGACCAACCCTTTATTTAGGTTGAGCAGGTGTTCCAGGCTGTTTCCTGCTAATTTTACACTGGAAGTCATAAAGGGCCGCCCAGACATTTCCGGCACAATCTGGACCCCTAGGTACTTCAGGATGGTAGGGGCAATATCGGTGTTCATAATAATACCATCCCGTTTGGTGGTCCCGGAGGTTAATAAACTACCCGGTTCAAACTGTGGTCCCACTGCAAAAATAGGCGTCAGGTTTTTATTTTCCTTTACTGCCTCTATGGTGGGAGTGGGTGTCATCACCAGTAATACTTCTTTGTTAAAATCCATCTGGCCTACAAGGTTTCCAATAAATCGGTCTATTCTATTCTTGGCATCCTCTCGCTGCCTTTGGTAGGCTTGATCGGTTGCTTTATCTTTCTCTTCATATAATCGAGTGAGGTCTCCGGTTTCAACAACAATTAAAGAAGCTCCCTTTTCCTTGTATTCCTCTATTTTAGCCAGCACTTTAGGAAAATCAGTTTGATAGGAACCAATCACGGGTTGATGTTGCAACAAAATAGAATGATCTACTGTTCCCATATCCGTAACCCCTTGTTTATTCATGGATATGGTGGTTATTAATCGTCTATGAACACCTGTGGTATCGCTGTTGCCAATAACCGCAGTCTTTTTACCAGCATTTTGCAGGGCTTGACCCAAAGCTCCGGGAGTTGCTAAATAATTCAACTCTGAATTATTTCTAAGTAATTTGCCAAGGGCCAACTGAATTACGGAATCCTTTGGTGCAATAAACCCAGTACGACGGATGTATTCATTGCTTGCCTTCGTGTCAAATGTCTCCTCTTCTGGGTTAAAACCATTGAGAGCATCCCCTGTACCAATTAAGTGAGCTCCTCCTCCTATGGTTGGGTATGTGTGTTCGGAATAAATACCTGCCCCCGTATTGTTATTTAATAGCCCTAGGGCCCCCCGGTTAGTCAGTTTTTTTACATTTTCCAACCCCGCTTCTTCATAGTCCTGCAGGGTTAGTTTATCAATAACCACAAGAATAACTCTTTCTGCCTTACCTGTGGATACTTCCGCTGTGGCAATATGAACGAAACTCAGAGTAACACATACAAATAATAAACTGGCAATGACTTTTTGCCAGAAAGAGTAAGGCAAATTCCATCCCCCCACCTATATAATTTTGTTTGTTTAATTCTAACGTTGGGTTTTAATTTTCTTTTCTAATAATAATTGTTTGTATAGATCCATTGTTTTTTCTACCATCAGATTAACGGTGAATTTTTCACTTGCATGTTTTTGCCCGTTTTGGCCCATGCGATTTAGCCGATCCCTTTCGCCTAACAACCCTGCCAGAGCAACTGCCAATGCCTCCGGGTCCTTGGGTGACACTACCAAACCGGTTTTTCCCTCTACAATTGCTTCCGGAACACCACCAACACGGGTAGCCACAACTGGTTTAGACGCGGCCATTGCTTCTAATATGGTTAAAGGAAGTCCTTCCGTAACAGAGGG
The DNA here is from genome assembly GCF_000016165.1 of Desulforamulus reducens MI-1. Classification (GTDB taxonomy): domain Bacteria; phylum Bacillota; class Desulfotomaculia; order Desulfotomaculales; family Desulfotomaculaceae; genus Desulfotomaculum; species Desulfotomaculum reducens. The sequence continues at coordinate 2,408,655 of NC_009253.1, forward strand.
CAACACAAAAATATCCAATATTGATAGAATCTCTGGAATATTGTCCCGCTTTCCGGCAAAGATTACCCTGTTTTGCAGCCCTCTCTCAGAGACTTCTTGTTCCAGTTCCTGCCGCAGCGGACCATCCCCCACCACTAAAAAAGTTACATTATATTCTTTAAGATGGGAAGCTGCCTTAAGTAAATAACTAACACCCTTTTGCGGGGCAAGACGGGCAATTGTCCCTATGATCATACTCGATTCAGGAATATTAAAGCTTTGTCTTATTTCATTAAGGTCACTTTGTGTAGTGAATTTTTCAACCTCAATTCCATTGTAAATGGTAGTTAATCGTGTAGGTGATAGATCTTCTTTCACCAATAATTCCTGTTTTAATGCCTCGGAAACTGTAATAATCCGATCTGTAAATCTCGCTAATATTTTTTCCACCGTCGAGTATATTTTTTTCTTTAACCGAGACCATTCTTCATAAAAAATACTGTTATGAACAGTAAAGATAATCACTGGAGTTCGTGCTATGATCCCTGCCACGCGCCCCACCAGAGCCGCCTTAGAACTATGCGTATGCAAAATAGTTGTTCTGGATTGATGCAAATATTTAACTAATGTATGTACCACCAAATAGTCTTTGGTTGGTGAAAGTTCCCCTCTCAATGGAATAGGGATAAGATCTACACCCATGTCATATAATTCATCCCACATGGATGTTCCTGGTGGACAGGCTACCGTTACAGAAAATTTATTTTTATCAGTATAGCGAATCAAATTAATCAGGTGGTTTTTCATACCACCTGCTGCGGGCCTTACCACATGCAGAACTTTTATTTTGGTCAACGGTTTCACCCCTGCAATAGTATATCTTCCCAATCCTAACCCTCGATATGCATCCCACCATTATTCGCCGCCTTTGGTAGACTCTCCTGCCCGTCGATTAGAAAACTTGCACAGAAAAAGACCGCCTCTATTGGCGGTCTGCAAGTTAGCTTATTCGAATTGCTTCGGTAGGACAACTTTCCGCGGCGTCCTTAGCCTGATCTTCTTGTCCATCGGGAATCTCATCTACCTTAGCATAGGCTTTCTCTTCGTCATTCCAATCAAACACCTCAGGACAAGTGTCAATGCAGGCTCCGCAACTAATGCAAAGATCCTGATCTACTGATGCTTTCATAGTAACACCTCCATATAATTTGACAACTTTATTTTGGCTGTCAATAACAGGGATTATTCCCTTTTTCTAAGAATGTTAACCATGAATTAGTGCTGGTAAACAACGAGTACAAGTCCAAACACTTTCCCCTTTAATTCTGGTTGGCAGAAGTGCTCTATCATGGTCTTCGGCACCACATAGGTGGCATTTGATTTCCACTCCTGGTGGCAGACTTATTCCTTGCTTCTCTCTATTCTTCATATGTTCTTCAACTGCGTGATGATCAAAGTCAACAGTTTCACGCTCCTCCAGGGATAAAGCCCCGGTGGGACAGGTTCCCAAGCAAAAGCCAGCTCCGTCACATAATTCTTCCCTTAAGACCTTTGCTTTGCCGTTTACCAGTTCAATGGCACCTTCTGCACAGGGGGAAACACATTGGCCACAGCCAGTACATAGATCTTCATTAATTTTAACAATTTTTCTTATCGCCATATTTATTACTCCTTATTTTTTTATATTTGTGCCCCATCCTACAAATTTAATGTTATTAAAAATTAAATTTGTCTTTGGAACGAATTTCTTTTTCCATTGTATCTATAAAAAAGTAAAAATGGTGTGATTTTCATCACACCCTAATAGTGATCTCTCCCCGTATCCAATCTTTTTTCTTCATCTAAACCAACTGTTGCAAATAATTGTTTAAACTTTAAAAAATCCTCTAGGCTCATTACTTCCGTATTGGAATAAAATATTCTTCCAATGTTGTTTACAGCCCCCCAGGTAACTTTCACAATATCTTTATCAAACCCTTTAGTCGTTTTTGTCTTAATAAATAACTTAACGGTCATTGCATCACCTGCTTAAGTCAAAATTCCTTCAACTAATTATAACAAACATTGGGAGCCCTGTATTATTTAAAAATAAAAAGAACAGGCATCCATCCCCGTTCTTCTTTAGAAATAGTTTTGTAAATACATATAGGAAAGCCTAAACTTTCCTATATGCTAAAAAGTGTTACTACCGGCAATCAGAGGATATTTGGCCGCAGCTATCAGAAGTGGAACTGCAAGTGCTAGGACAATCACTAGCACAGCTGGAATTCATTTGTTCCATTTCTTCTTGAGCCTTGGAAGTACGTTTCTCTTTAGCCATAAATGTAACACCTCCTGATCTTATAGTACCCAATCTTAGACAGATCAATCCTGTCAGAATTAATCATTTTACTGGTCTGACCATACTACCATCTGACCAATATTGTGAATGTTTTAATTTTTAAAAATATTTTATAAATGATGAAGGATTTTGACGAAAAAAGTTTAATTATATACTCAGAGGTCAGGCCACTAGATTTTCATGCCAAACTTTAAAGCTATTAAACTTTTTATAATATTTATAATAAACAAAGGAGGTTTTCAATTCAAAACATTGTATATATTTATGTATTTTTTGGTCATACCATTAAATATTCATACTTGTATATCTTCATGCCGTGTAAGTTTTTTAACTAAAATACATGTTTCCCTAGATATGGAGCTTTATAATTTTTCATTGTTATTATTACCAATCTTAGGAGGTGATTTTCAAAAACAAACTTAATAGGGAGGCGGCATAAAAAATAAGAACATAGTAAGGAGGTCCTCTAAATATGTTAGCTTTTATGGCATTTTTGCCTATTTTAGTAACAATAGTCTTAATGGCAGCTTTCAACTGGCCTGCCAAAAGAGCACTACCCTTATCCTTAGTGTTAAGCGGTGGTATTGCTTTAACCGTATGGCAAATGGATTTCCAACACGTAATCGGTTATTCTGTCTTTGGTTTCTTAAAGGCTATTGATGTACTTATTATTATCTTTGGTGCAATTTTAATTCTGAATACTATGAAAATATCTGGCGCCATGACCACCATTAACAATGGGTTCAACGGCATCACCAAGGACCGTCGTATTCAGGCTGTCATTATTGGTTGGATGTTTGGTGCCTTCATTGAAGGTGCAGCCGGTTTTGGTACTCCCGCCGCAATTTGCGGTCCCCTGCTGGTAGGTCTAGGGTTTCCTCCCCTAGCTGCAGCAATGGTAGCACTTATTTTTAACAGTACCCCTGTTTCCTTCGGTGCAGTTGGCACCCCTGTGTTCGGCGCCATGAGTACCCTTGCCGGCAACTTAAGCCAGGTTGGTGCTGATCAGGAAGCCTTTAAATTAATTATGACCAAATGGGTCGCTATTCCCCACGGTCTGGTTGGTGTATTTATTCCTTTATTAGGTCTCTGCATGTTAACCAAGTTTTTTAGCGAAGAAAAATCCATTAAGCCAGGTTTGGCTGCTGCTCCCTTCGCAATTTTTGCCGGTTTAGCTTTCGTTATTCCTTATATCGCCACTGCAGCTTTCTTAGGTCCCGAATTCCCTTCTCTGGTGGGTGCTTTTATCGGTCTGCCTATCGTTCTGTTAGCTGCTAAGTCTGGTTTCTTAGTTCCTAAGGATTCCTGGGATTTCCCGGACAAGTCCAAGTGGGAAAAAGACTGGAAGTCTGTTATCGAAGATAAAGGGGACACCGGTGAGGCTAAAATGTCTTTGGCAAAGGCCTGGGCTCCCTATGCTTTAATTGCTATTATCCTGGTTGTAACCCGTATTCCTTCTTTGGGCCTAAAGGCTGTATTGGCTGCTCAAAAGATTACCATCCCTAACATTATGGGAATTGAAGGCTTAAATTATGGTTTGCAGTGGGCTTACCTGCCCGGAACCATTCCCTTTATCCTGGTTGCTATGATAACTGCCGTAATTCATGGTATGAGTGCACAGCAAGTTAAGCAAGCCTGGACGAACACCTTTAAGCAAATTACCGGGGCTGCCATCGCCCTCTTTGCTGGTGTAGCATTAGTTCAACTTATGCTGAACTCCGGTACCAATGCTGGCAATCTACCCAGTATGATGACTGCTATGGCTCAGGCTGCCGCTGCTATTTCCGGAGATGCCTTCCCCTTCTTTGCACCTTTTATTGGTGTACTGGGTGCCTTTATTTCCGGTTCCAACACGGTATCAAACATCCTGTTCTCTTCATTCCAGTTTGAAACCGCCCGGATTCTGGCCATGCCCGAAGTATTAGTTGTGGGTCTGCAGATTATCGGTGGTGCAGTTGGTAATATGATTTGCGTTAACAACGTTGTTGCAGTATGCGCTACGGTGGGTACCATCGGTGTTGAGGGTAAGATAATCAGAAGAAATGCCATTCCCTGCTTCATTTACGGGATTATCGTAGCTTCCGTGGTGGCTGCCATGATCTACAGTGGCTTCAATCCTTTCCCACTTAAGTAGTTAGATACTATTGGTAAAAAATCCCTGGAATCAACTCCAGGGATTTTTTTATGCTTTATTAGTATTCCTTATCTGGAAAATTAATATGCTCAAGAAACAACCTTTGATACCTGACATCACTGGCTAATTCCAGATGTTTAAAGGATCTTTGCAAATACTCTGCCTCTTTTCTTGCTTTATAAGAAAGCAATATACTAATTGCCCCAGCGCCTGCTGCATTACCTACCTGCCGAACCTTTGACAAGGGCAGTCTGCCTAACAGTCCAATTCTCTTGGCATTGGCGGCATTCAAGTAGTTACCAAACCCTCCTGCCAGTTGCACACTATCAATTTTTTCCGGAGCAATCCCAGCCTCTTTTAAAACTACTTCAATACCCGCTGCAATGGCCGCTTTGGCCAGTTGCACCTCCCGGATATCTTGCTGGGTGATGGCCACACGCTCTGCCAGGAAAAAACAACTTTCCGGTTCTTTTTTTATCCTCTGTTTGATCCTAAATGATATCACCGGAGACAATTCTGAGGGTTCTCTCATACGTCCAGTGCTGTGGAGAATACCTAAACGAAGCATTTCGGCAAGGGCATCCACCAGCCCGGAGCCACAAATCCCCTGTGGGTTACTTCCCCCTATTACTGCCGCCTGTACATCAAAATCAATATTCACCTTATCAATGGCACCAGAGCTGGCTATCATGCCGTGATGGATGTTTCCACCCTCTAGGGCAGGTCCTGCCGGGGCAGAGGCGGCCAGCAATTGTTCTCCAGACTGTAATATAATTTCCCCATTGGTGCCGATATCCACCAGCATTTGTGTTTCATTGTTCTGGCCAAAATTTTGTGCCAGGGCTGCAGCCAATGCATCGGAACCAACAAAGCCGCCAATAAAGGGTGGAAAGTAACAAATTGCTTTATCCACTGCTCCCAAGCCCAGCTCAAAGGCAGTTTTATAAAAGGGACCCTTTGCGTAAGGTTGAAAGGGGGCTGTGGCCAGACCCTGCAGCGGCAACTGCAGTAGCATGTGCATCATGGGTGTATTGCCCACGGTTACAATCTCTCGGATTTGCTTTACCTTAACCTTAGCTTGGCGGCAACAATCTAAAAACAGTGCTTCTATACTTTGTAGTAAGGCCCGTCGAATTTGACGGTAATTTTCCTCACTCTGTATAGCATAGGCCAGACGAGAAATAACATCCGAGCCATAAGGGAATTGACCATTTTGGTGTGAAACCACTGACAAGGATTTTCCCTCAAAAAGATCGTAAAGGTAGCCAACCATGGTGGTGGTTCCTACATCCACCGCCAGACCCAAGGGCACACCTTCCTGCTCTGGACTGTCTAAAACAAATCCGGTCCGGTGATTTAAATTACCATTTCCGTCTAATAGAAACACAGGGTCCGGCAGAATCCCCTTGGTATTACCTTCTTCCAAGATCACCATTTCCCCCATGGGAGGCACTTCCACTGTTATATTTTGAAAAATAGGGGTGTGACAGGCCAGAACCCACTTCTCCATATCTCCCGGCCGATAAACTTTAACTCGGCACTTGCCGCAGCGCCCGTTACCCCCACAGGGAGCTGTTAGACAAATACCACCTAACCTGGCAGCTTCCAAAATTGTGATACCAACCGGCACTTCCACAGTAACTCCCACTGGTTGAAAGATAACCTTTATTTTATCCAAAGTAGCTTACCTCTAACTGGCTAATTTTTTGGCAACATTCACAGCTTCTACCGCATCAATGGCATAACCGTCTGCACCAATCTCCCTTGCATAATGTTCTGTAACTGCGGCGCCCCCTACCATTACTTTGCAGTTTAGACCTTGTTCTTTGACCAACTTGATTATTTCCTGCATATGCACCATTGTAGTGGTCATAAGGGCACTCAGCCCTATAATATTTGCCTTTTGTTCTGCAGCCACCCGGAGGATCTCCTCATTGGCTACATTTTTTCCCAGATCAATGACCTCGAAGCCGTGGTTGGCCAGCATGACCGAAACAATGTTTTTGCCAATGTCGTGAATATCTCCCTTAACAGTGGCCAGTACAACGGTACCCGCCTTCTTGGCAGGTCCTTTGGCTAATTCCGGTCTAAGTCGTTCAAAGCTTTTGGTCATGGTTTCTCCAGCCATCATCAGTTGAGGTAAAAAGTAAATACCTGCTCCATACCTCCGTCCCACTTCTTCGATTCCTGGTATCAAAGCCTTGTCCAGCAGTTCCATGGGCGACAAACCTGTTTTCAGAGCTTCATTAATATAGGAAACAATATTATCTTTATCTCCGGACAACACTGCTTGATACAAAATATCCAGGGGAGTGGAAGCCTTCATCTGTTCACCCGTTGTTTCCATTTTGCTACCATTGTGGGTCTGTTGTTCTATGGCAATGTATTTTTCTGCCCGTACGTCTCTACCGGTAAGAACTGCGGAAGCCCTAAGGGTCTCCATCATACGCTGATCCTGAGGATTTAGGATGGCTGCATCTAAACCTGCGTTTAAGGCCATGGCAAAGAAGGCCGCATTTATTAATACACGGTTAGGTAACCCAAAGGACACATTACTAACTCCCAAACTAGTGGTGATTTGCAGTTTCTGCTTAACCAGCCGGATGGCTTCCAGCGTCTCCGGCACTCCTTCCGGTTGGGCACTGACAGTTAGCACCAGGCAATCCATCATCAAATCATCTCTTGGGATACCCATTGCCTCGGTTCTTTCTACCAGTCTGCGGGCCACTGCCAATCTGCCTGCAGCTGTGGGTGGGATTCCTTCATCATCCAGAGTAAGTCCAATGAGGGCAGCTCCATATCGCTTGGCCAAAGGAAGAATGGTTTCAATGCTGTTCTCCTCACCGTTCACAGAATTAATAAGGGCTTTACCATGATAAAGTTTTAAGGCATGTTCAATGACTGTGGGGTCGGTGCTGTCAATACAAAGGGGTGCCTCTACCAAAACCTGTACCGCTTGGACAGCCCGTTCCATGGCAGCCACCTGATCGACTCCCCCCACACCGACATTAACATCTAAAATCTCTGCCCCTGCCTGTACCTGAGTCAAGGCATCCCGGCGGGTAATCTCTGTTTTTCCCTCCCGAATTTCTGCCTGTAGGGCCTTTTTACCTGTAGGATTAAGGCGCTCCCCAATGGCCACAGGAACTCCGCTGGGCTGGATGGTTACGGTCTTTACTCGACTGGCCACCCTCAGACCAAACCTTTTATTGCGACACTTTGGTTTTAGTTTTTTCACCTGTTGGTAAATGGCCTGGATATGTTTTGGCGTGGTTCCACAGCAGCCTCCTAAAATGGATGCCCCATAATCCACGAAACGTTGTGCATACTCCGCCATAATCTCCGGTGTTTCCCTAAAAACTGTTTTTCCTCCAATAATTTCTGGCATACCCGCATTGGGTGAAACCAACACCGGTAAATTAGTACTTTCTGTAAGCTTCCTGACCACACCCTCCAATTGACGGGGCCCCACCGAGCAATTGACCCCAATGGCTGCAATACCAAGCCTTTCTGCCACCACCGCAGCAGTCTCCGGGTCTGTTCCTGTAAAGGTCCTGCCAGTTTCATCAAAGGTGAAACTGGCCACCACCGGTACATCTCCGGCGTCGGCCGCAGCAATAAGGGCTGCACGCATTTCTCCAATATCTCCAAAGGTTTCAAAGAGAATTAAATCCACACCGGCTTCCACCATCGCCGCACATTGCTCATAAAACTGCTGATAAGCTTCTTCAAAGGTCATGGTGCCCAGTGGTTGTAAAAACTTACCTAAGGGTCCCACGGAACCGGCTACCATAGCCCCGTAGGGCTGGGCCACCTCCTTTGCCAGTTTAACTGCTGCCTGATTAATCTCCTTAACCTGATCACCCAAATGATAATCTGCCAGTTTTAATTGTATGGCCCCAAAGGTGTTGGTGGTGATAATGTCAGCCCCTGCTTCTAAATAAAGTTTATGTATCTCTTTAACGGCTTCCGGGTGACTAAGGTTCCATTCCTCAGGGCACCAACCCCCTGGCAGACCCCTCTGCTGCAACAGTGTACCCATTGCGCCATCAATGATGAGAACTTCTTTTTTTACTCTTTTCCTAAAAGACAATTTCTTTCTCCCCTTCCATCCTAACTACGATATTGGCAGTCTGTTTTATGGCAAAAATCACATTTTTTATGGTATTTACTAGGTTGGGAACTCCAACCTAATATAAAGCACAGGGATTTAGCCGGTATCATCTGATAATATTCATTGGTGGTAATTTTAATTTTCCCTCCCCCTGCCAAATAAAGAACCTCTGGCAAGCATTCTATGGGCATGCCCTGATAACCAGGCCCAAGCCTTGGTGTTGCAAAAAGTCCCTTTAATCTCATTTGCTGAGATAACATCCTAACCACTTGATCCGCTGCTTCTTCAACAGCAACAGTTCCCACAGCGTCCAGAATAATCCCGCTGGTCGCTTCTCCCTTTTCAAATAACTTAGCTACTTCTTTATCAATAGTTTCTCCTACGGTCACTGCTACCACACTGGCAGTGGTGCAATTTTTAAGGAAGCTGTTCTTCATCCTAAGCTTAATGTCATGGCTAATAAAAATGGATTTTTCATGAAACCTCAATGGTACCTGGTTTAAAATCCCGGTGGGACTTAAGAGCACTCTTCCCGCCTGAATAACCTGTTGTATCTGCTCTAACATTTCCGAGTTAACCTTACCCTGATCATTTATACCCAGATACAAGAAAACTTTATCCTTTGAAATTGTCACTGGTATTTGAGGTAGTAGCATAATACCCTCCGCATAATAAAAAAACGCCCAATAAGGGCGTTAATGGTTACAGCTATCCAATCGCGCACCTTATCTCTCAAGAACTAAAAGTCCTGCAGGAGTTGGCACCGCCGCCATCCAATGGCCGGTTGCCGGGCTTCATAGGGCCAGTCCCTCCACCACTCTTGATAAGTACAAAAACACTATTTCATTACTGGTTAATTTACAACAACTATTGTTCTTCGTCAAGATCTTCTTTGATAAAAAATGTTGCTGATTCCCCTGCTACGAAGCCAGTACTAAAGGCCACCTGCATATTAAACCCCCCAGTCTGCGCGTCTACATCCAATACTTCACCGGCAAAATAAAGTCCCTTTATTTGCTTGGATGCCATTGTCCGAGGATTGATCTCCTTTATTGCAATACCTCCGGCAGTTACGGTGGCTTCTTTGAGGGGTCTAGTGCCGGTTATGTGAATTGGTAATGCTTTAAAATGAGCTACCAAATCTCTAAGATTGTGCCGGGTCACCATATTCGCCGGACTCTCCAAGGGGACACCAACCAATTGCAGTAATACTTTGGCTAATCGCTCCGGCAGTATGGTAGACAGAAGATTTTTTACTGAACGTTTGCCACCTTCCTCCAAAACCTTGTTTAGTTTTTGTTCTAAGACCGCCACAGAAAATCCAGGGAATAAATCAATTTTACCTTGTATAGGTTCACCTGGATAGCGCTGGGCTTCCAGTGCAACAGCTCGTCCCACCCGCAGGGCCCCGGGACCCGAAAGACCCCAGTGGGTTATAATGACATCCCCAACCTCTGAGGCCAGGACTTTTCCCCTATGGTTATAAATCATTATGGATACATCCTGTAATGAGAGACCCTGGGCCTGCCTATTCGAAATCCAGGGGTCATTACAAGTGACCGATACAGCTGCGGGCAACAATGGGGTAACGCTGTGCCCCACCTGCCGGGCCATCTTATAGCCATCCCCAGTGCTGCCCGTGTTTGGATAGGACAGCCCTCCGGTGGCAACCACCACTGCTTTGGCTCGCAATGATTCTCCATCCATGAAGACACCCCGGCAACTTTGATTTTCCAATAACAGGGAGTCCACTTTACTACCATAGCGAATGCTTACGCCGGATTGTCTCAGGTATTTCTCTAGGGCTAGAACCACATCGGCTGCTCGGTCGCTGACAGGAAAAACCCGGCCCCTTTCCTCCACCTTTGTCTTTATTCCCAGGGACCCTAAAAAATTTCGCAAATCCTCCCCGGAAAATTGATGCAAGGCACTGTATACAAATTTTCCATTACCAGGGATATTTTCAATCATTTCATTGATATTGGCACTATTAGTTAGGTTGCAGCGCCCTCCACCGGTGATGAGCATTTTCTTACCCAGACAATTGTTCTTCTCCAGCAACAACACCCTGGCTCCCAATGTTGCGGACCTAGCTGCAGCCATCATGCCCGCTGGCCCTCCCCCAACCACTAAAATATCATAATCTCTATGCAAACTCATTGAATCCGTCCTTTGCTGTAAAAAGCTACTTGATATATTTTAACTCAGGAATAGGGGTATGCATACAGGGCTAAAACAAATGGGCAGCCCTAAAGATAAAGAGCTGCCACATATCTACACGTTAAATCGAAAGTTGATAATATCGCCATCCTGTACAACATACTCTTTTCCCTCTAAGCGCAGCAGGCCCTTTTCCCGGGCTTTGGCCAGAGAACCTGTGGATGCCAAATCTTCAAAGGCAATCACTTCTGCCCTAATAAAGCCCCGCTCAATATCGGAGTGAATCTTACCCGCCGCCCTTTTGGCATCGGTGTTACGTTTGATGGTCCAGGCCCGTACTTCATCTTCCCCGGCGGTAAGGAAAGAAATTAAACCCAGGTAATCATACACCGCCCTGGCCAAACGATCAATGCCCGGTTCGTTCGTCCCCAGGTCTTCCATAAAGAGAAGCCTGTCAGCTTCCGGCAGTTGACTGATCTCCATTTCTATGCGACCGCAGATTTCTGTTACAGCAATTCCCTTTTCAGCAGCGTATTTTTCTACTTCTTCTTTAGTGGGATAGCTACCCTCCCTAAATTGATCTTCATCTATGTTTATCACCAGCAGCATCGGTTTTTCTGTTAAAAAGGAATAGTTTTTTAATGTTAATTTTTCTTCTTCGGTTAGCCCCAATTGGCTGATGGGCGTCTCTTCTTCCAGTGCCTGCAGACATTTTTTTAATACTTCTAGCTCAAAGGCATTCTCTTTGGTAATTTTTTTGCCAGACTGGATTCTTTGGATTCTTTTTTCCACCAGATCCATATCTGCCAATAAAATCTCCACAGCAATGGTTTCTATATCCCGCAGGGGGTTAATTTCGTCTTCTACGTGGGGAACGTCGGGATTCTGATAGGCCCTTACAACATGTACCAGCAGATCAGCATTTCGAATGGCACTGAGGAATTGATTGCCAACTCCTTTTCCTTCGCTGGCTCCCCGCACTAATCCAGGCACTTCACTGAATTGAATTTGAGCATAGGTAATCTTTCGTGGCTTGTACATATTCACTAAAAAATCAATTCTCTTATCAGGCACTCTCGCAGATGCAGTGATTGTTTCGGTTTTTCCACTTAAAAAATTTGATACTTCCTGGTTGGAATTGGTTAATAAATTAAAGATTGTTGTTTTTCCCACCATCGGCAGACCGATTATCCCACTTATAAGGTTAGTTGACATATTCATCACCTCTGTTGTTCAGAATTTTATCACATCTCTCAACCCTTTGCTACATAGGTCCATGAATGTTTCATTCAGAATGACATTTTTTGCAATGTTTGTGAAAGCATAATTTATGTTATTTTGAGGAACTTTAGTTTTTAAATCTAGATTTAAATTTCTTAACTACATATCAAACAGGGGGGAATGAAATGGCTGAAGAACGCGAGGCGTGGTCGGGAAAAACTGGATTTATTTTAGCTTGTATTGGTGCTGCCATGGGCCTGGGATCCATCTGGATGTTCCCGTGGCGCATCGGTGCCTACGGCGGTGGAGCATTCATGATTCCTTATTTGCTCTTCACCTTTGGTTTAGGTGTGTTTGGTTTAATGGGGGAATTTGCCTTTGGACGGAGCCAGCAAAAGGGGGCCATTGGCTCCTTCTCCAAGGTCTTTAAAGAAAAGGGTAAAAACTATGGCTCTACCCTAGGTATCATACCAGTTATTGGCGTAACAGGGGTTTTTACCTTTTATTTAATTGTTTGCGGTTGGATTTTGAAGTATTTCTACCTTTCTATCATCGGGGCCTTTGGCAAAATTGATCCTGGTCCTTACTTTGGTGGTTTTGCCGGACAACCCGAAAGTATCTTTTGGCACTTCTTAGCCCTAGTGATCACACTGGCCATCATTGCCAAGGGCGTTTCTGGTGGTATTGAAGCGGCAAACAAATACATGATGCCTGGTTTATTCATCATTTTATTGATTTTGTTGTTCCGTTCTTTAACTCTGCCGGGCGCCATGGAAGGCGTTAACTTCCTGTTGATACCAGACTGGTCTAAGCTGGCAGATGCTACCACTTGGGTCATGGCCCTTGGTCAAGCCTTCTTTACGGTGTCCTTGGGTGGTGCCGCCATGCTGGTTTATGGTAGTTACTTGAAGGATACTGAGGATGTTCCATCCTCTGCCATGCATACAGCCTTTTGGACTACCATAGCATCTCTGCTGGCAGCCTTCGTTACCATTCCATCAACCTTTGCCTTTAATATGGATGTACAGGCTGGCCCACCCCTACTGTTCATCACCATCCCAATGATATTTAAATCAATGACTGGTGGCTATATCTTTGGTATTCTATTCTTCACAGCGGTTGTTTTTGCCGCCATCTCCTCTGCCATTAACCTAATGGAGGTACCCGTTGAAGCCATCATGGATCGCTTTAATATGAGCCGTATCAAGGCCTCCATTATTGTAGCTTTGGCTGGCTTTATAATCGGTATCCCACTGGATTTAAACATGGATTTGTTCGGTAGATTTGCAGATTTAGTTACCATTTATATTGTACCCTTTGGTGCTGTTCTGGCAGCTATTGTGTTCTTCTGGGTATACGGAGCATCCCGGGCTAGGGAACAAATTAACAAAGGTGCTGCAAAACCCTTGGGCAAATGGTTGGAATTTCACACAAAATATGTGTTTACCATTGTGGCTATCGTGGTTCTAATTATTGGGATTGTACAAAGCTGATATAAAATCAAGAAACCCTATGCATTGGCACAGGGTTTCTTGTTTATTAATAGTTTTCGCAAAGGACTTCGTAGTAAGCCTGAGGATGCGCACAGGCCGGGCATATTTCAGGAGCCTCCTTACCGCTGTGAACGTAACCACAATTACGACATTTCCACTTTACCTCTTCATCTCTCTTAAATACTTTGCCTTCTTCAATGTTTTTCAGTAAAGCCAAGAAACGCTTTTCGTGTTCTTCTTCCACTTCACCTATTTCTTTAAAAACATCAGCAATCTCGTCAAAGCCCTCTTCCCGGGCAACTTTTTCAAATTCTACATACATATTGGTGTATTCATAGTTTTCACCAGTGGCGGCTTCTTTCAGGTGAGCTTTGGTGTTAGTGATTCCATTTAAAAACTTAAGTAATCTTTTAGCGTGTTCCTTTTCATTATCAGCAGTCTCAATAAAGATACCAGCAATTTGCTCATAGCCTTCTTTTTTTGCTGCACTGGCCCAATAAGTATATTTATTACGAGCCTGGCTTTCACCTGCAAAGGCTGCTTTTAAGTTGGCTTCGGTTTTGGTTCCTTTTAAACTCATTGATGAGCCCTCCTTTAATTTGATCTTTTTTGTTACCATGTTTTTCTTCTGCAAAACAATATTTATTTCCTTTTGGCTTATTAATAGTTCATAATTTGTTAATTCTTTTGTTAGGATTGAATTCATAATTACTGAAACCAACCCACCGGGTCGGCTTCAGTAAGCATTACATTGGTTTTTCTTTGCCGGAGGTAACTGGCAGCTTTTTTTTAGAAATATCATTTCCTTGAAAAAGATCGTCCGCAAACTGATCCAGCCTAGCTGGGTGGCTGGCAGGACGCTCCGGGTTTCTGGTATTAGGACTATTACTGGTGCCACGGTCGGACATTTTGCTCACCTCCCATTAGTTTAAAACGGTATTAGGATTTGGTCCAAATTCTTTCTGAGCCTGCAGGGCCTGTTCAATGGTTGATCTACTTTCAGGATATTTAAGAAATTCTTCATGGATTTTAGCAAAGGCCCTACGAAATTCCGGGCTTTCCCTCAACATATTGGTAGCAATGTCTGTTAGTGCTACCGTCGCCTGAATAAATCCTTCATTTTTTTCAGGATGATGCTCTCGCAACTCCTTTATAGCATTTTCCGGTAGCTTACTAAACATTTCAAATATCATATACATCACCTCAGCAGTTTATTGCTGGGTTTAGTATTTCCCAATTAAACTTTGTTATGATGCAAATACCTTTTGCCAATCCATTTCTTTAAAACCAACTAGTACGACTTCACCATTGGTTAATATTGGTCGTTTCAGCAGCATACCGTCGGAAGCCAGAACTTCGTATAATTCTTCCTCTGTGGCAGTTTTAACTTTATCCTTGTTATTTTAATATCTTTAAATCATATCCACCATTGAAACAATGGTTATTTTTAACCTACCTGTCCTTTGTGCCGTCCACCACAGTAACAATTTCAAACCGTTACCCGTACAAATCAGCCTTTGCGGTTTTTGACATCATTCTTAGAATAATAAAAACCCCGCAATCACTTACGGGATTGCGGGATTTCAACTGTCTTGTTATTACTTTTTTGTTCTACTGCCCTTTTTTTCCCATCTGGTAAAGGTTTAAGGGCAATCCTGGTTCCAGTCCGCTTTCGATATTCCCTTTCCATATCATCATAATCATCTTCAAGGGCCTTCATAATAGAAAAACACATGAATACCATTATGAGGGCAAAGGGTAGTGCTGTAACAATTGAGGCAGTCTGTAAACTCTGTAATCCGCCGCTCAATAATAGGACAGTGGCAATAGAAGACTGAAGTATTCCCCAGGTAAGCTTCACCCTATTGGTGGGGTTGTTATCCCCCTTGGAGGAAAGCATCCCCAAAACAAAGGTGGCAGAATCTGCAGAGGTAACAAAAAAAGTTATAATTAAGAGGGTTGCTGTGGCTGCCAATATTGTTCCCAAGGGCAGTTTCTCCAAGGTAATAAATAATGCCGAAGTAATATCCTCTTGGACAGCTGCCGCAATAGCCTTATGGCCAAAAACTTCAAGGTTTAAAGCTGTTCCTCCAAAGGTAGAAAACCAGAAAAAGCTAAACAGACTGGGCACTAATAGAACTCCTAAGATAAATTCTTTGATTGTTCTCCCCTTAGAAACCCGGGCAATAAACATGCCCACAAAGGGTGCCCAAGCGATCCACCAAGCCCAATAAAATAGGGTCCAATTACTAATCCACTTATTCTGAGTAAAGGGAGTTAAACGGAGGCTCATTTGGATAATATTTTGCAAGTAACCTCCTAGGGTGGTTGTCAGGGTATCAAAAATAAAGGAGGTTGGCCCCAGAAACAATACAAATAGAAGCAGGGACGTAGCCACTGCAATATTGGCATTACTAAGAAATTTGATCCCTTTATCCAACCCTGTGGTGGCTGAAATCATGTATAAGACTGTTACAACGACGATAATGACAATATGGACTAAGGTGTTATTGGGAATACCTAAAAGATGCGCAAGTCCACCATTTATTTGAAGCGTTCCTAAGCCAAGGGAAGTAGCAACGCCAAAGGCCGTGGCCACAATGGCCAGTATGTCAATAGTTTTGCCAAGGGGACCATTGATACGATCCCCCAGCAATGGGTAAAAGGTGGAACTGATTAACCCTCTATAGCCCTTCCGGAAATTAAAGTATGCCAATGATAAAGCAATGATTGTGTAGATGGCCCAGGGCTGAAAACCCCAATGAAAAAAGGCATAAAGCATACCCGTCCGGGCAGCTTCCGCTGTTCCACCCTGCAAACCCTGGGGAGGATTTGTGTAGTGGCTTACTGGTTCTGCAACACCCCAGAACACCAGCCCGATTCCCATTCCCGCGCTAAACAACATGCCAAACCAAGTAATATTGGAATATTCCGGCCTGTCATCATCATCCCCCAAGCGGATTCTTCCGTATTTGCTAAATGCCAGGTAAATAGCAAACACTAAAAAACCAAAGGTAGCTAAAAGATAAAACCAACCAAACTTCTCCGTCATAAACCCTAATATACTGTTTGCTTGCTGACCAAGGCTTTCTGGAAAAAAGGCCCCCCATAAAACAAAGGCAAGAACAATCAATACAGAAACTAGAAATATAGTAAACGCCCCCTGTAATTCTTTATACTCAAAGTTATTTTTATATTTTGAGGCGATATCTATTCTGTTTAGCGTTATGCTTTTTTAAAAAACTTATCCTATGTAAATGAGATAATATGCTTTTATTTAAATCAAAAAGCACCTGCCTTCTCTGCAGATGCTTTGCTAATGTTTTCTTACTAATATATTGGAATTAATCCTGGATGATCTCCGGTAATACACCGACCACCCTGGGGGGTAACCACAAAGGTGTTTTCTACCCCCACCATGCCGATGTTTTCAATCCCTTTCTTTGGTTCAACAGCAAAAACCATTCCTTCCTGCAATGGTTCAGTAAAGCCCTCAGCAATGATAGGCAATTCATCTATCTCTAAACCAATTCCATGACCTAAAAATGGTAGTACACCATTACCAAATCCCATAAAGTTTTTTCGAAACCCGTTGTCAAGACTACCCATTATAGAACGATATATTTCGGATGGAATTGCACCTGGTTTCAGCATTTCTGCTGTCCTGTGCTGTATATCAACGCATTTGTTGTGGATAGAGATAACTTCCTTTGGCAAGGATTCGCCAAACATATAGGTCATGGTTTTATCAGTATGATAGCCACCTACCCCGCAGCCTATATCTATAAATACCAGGTCACCCTTTTTAAGTTTCCGATCACGACTGCCTAACAAGGGTACGGCGGGACTCATCCCATAGCTCCCCCCGGGACCATAAAAATAGGAAGGGTAGATGGAACTTTCACCAAAGGCGATATGTCCTAATACCATCTCGGTATCAGTAGATCTCACACGTGTTACCCCTTGGTGACCTTCTTCAACCATCACCGCAAACAACTCAGAGGCTAGTTTTGCTTCGCTCATACCTTCTTTCAGCATTTTAGGTACATACTCCTCCAGCACCAGTTGATGAATATGACCGGACTGTTCCATTAGAGATAGTTCATAGGGGCTTTTTATCCCTCTAATAGCAGCCAGCTGTGCATCAACTGATCTAACCTCGTTAAAGGGAAAATTTTTATTGAATCGTTGATATAAAGCCAGGGGAACGACCTCGGTTTCCATGTAAACAACACTGGGAAAGTGCTTAATGGAAGTTGCCGCATCTCGGAACGTGTTCATTGGTTGAATATGAGGAAAAAATGATTCATCCATTGCACGTTCGTAACTGCGACGCACCCAATAGATTGCTTCATCCTCCCGGGGAATCAACAACATACCATCTTGTCTAGTGCCAGTAAAGTAAAAAATATTCACTTTGCTAAAAATAACTACCATTTGCCAATCAGGATTTGTAGCTTTCATTTTATCCCGAAATCTTTTCATTCTTATTTTCAATTCAGCGAAAGGTACCCTATTCTTCAATGGATATTCCCCTTTGTTTACTTTTCTTAGGAAATTCTAGTAATTTAACTCATTATACACTGCTTTTTTTATTTTTTTAAAACCTACATACCATTATGTGGTTAATCTTAGGCGACAGCGTAAGCCTTAGTTGCCATTATGCAAGTCGGGAAGTTTTATTCTTTCTGACTTGCCAAAAAAAGATTTCAGTTGGAGGTCTGAAATCTTTTTCTTTTCCACTTGCATTTATTCATTTACACTCGCGAATAGCTATTAAAACATTATCTTTATGCTTATTCCTGCGACAAGTTCGTCTATTACATTGCCTCTGATCATCAAATTCATTACAGAGCTTGTAATCACCACCCTCTATTTTTAGCACCTTGCCATTGACCAGACTCTCGGCTAGTTTTTTTCGAGCATTGTCATAGATTCTCTGTATTGTTGAACGAGCAACCCCCATTACATCCGCACTCTCTTCCTGATTTAAGCCCTCCAAATCCATTAGTCTTATGGTTTCATATTCTTCCACTGTCATATGAATGTACTCCCTTGTACTTTCAGATATATCTATGGGACCAAAAGTATTAACTTCTGGTAATATGCATACTCTTCTCCATTTTTTAGGCCTTGCCACGTTCCTTCACCTCCACAATTTTACTCAACTATATTATCACATAATCTTTATATTGGTGAAGTAATCCCACCTCTCTTTGCGCCAAGAGTAGTCTTCTGGTAGATAAGTAACAACAATAAGAGGTGGTTTTCCACCTCTTATTGTTGTTACTTATCCTGATTCTTATTGCAGCAATATTAAACTTTGTTCTAAAAGATTTTGCTTTAAGCATTATCCTTTTTATCGGGATCAATGGCATTACCAAAAGTAGTCCTGCAAAAGCCCCTTCCACGTCCCAGACCACGTCCTAGTCCAGCGCCTGCTTTCATTGTATTGCATAAACCCATGCCTCTACCCTTGCCTCTCCCATTTCCATTTCCATTTCCTCTTCCCAGTCCCATTGGACCTGTACCATCTCTTCTTGGCATAATAGATACCCCCCGGGTAATTATTATGGGTATATACCCATTAAATTTATTATAACTCATTTTGGTCATATGTCAATAACTCTATTATTTTATTTGATCTTAGTTAACGCATCCAGTGCAGCTGCATTGATTGGATAGGCAATGGGTGAGCTGCAACTTGGAATGTATTAAGCTCATTAGCCGTCATACCTTTCTGTATGGCTAAGCTAAGTATATTAATTAATTCACCAATTGTATCTCCTCCAGATATTTGGGCTCCTATTAATACACCTGACGTCTTAACAAATATTAATTTTAAATCCATTTTACTAGTACCAGGAAGTGAACCCGGATGTTTATCCATTGTAGAAAATTTACCAACATAATATCAAAACCTTCATTAATTGCCTTTCTTTCCGTGATCCCTGCGGCTGCAAATGATTTTCCAAAAATTTTAGTTGAGAAAGCACTAATGGTACCTCTATTTTCTCTAATATACCTTAATCCATATAAATTTAATGCAGCAATCTTTGCTTCCATAGCCGCTGTAGATGCCAGTAATATTGGAACATGTTCACCAGTAAAAAAACACTTCTTATCTGCACAATCCCCCACTGCAAATACATCTTTTTCACTGGTTCTCATGTATTCATCAACCCTTATAGCTCTATTTTCAGAAACTTTTATACCTGCTTCTCTGGCAAGATTTGAATTTGGTTCAACGCCCATGGCTAAAATTACAGCATCTGCCTTAATCCTTTGACCATCTCCAAGTTCTATTTCTTCTACTTTCTCATCCCCTAATATTCTTTTTACTTCCATACCAGTTTTAACTTGAATATCATTTTGTTTCATTTCCTCTTCTGCTAATAAAATTATTTCGTTATATGCTTTGCTTATTTCTTTATCGAAATATTTTGTATTTAAGAGCTTGTTTATATCATCCAGTGGAATCAATTACTGCATGGCATTCAGAATTAGATAACTGATATCATCAAGTACATGGACGCTTCCGCTACCTCCATCAACTGCGATTTTACAGACATTTAGTATAAAAGTATGAACCATATATCTCAATTCCTTATTTCCATATTGTTTTGTCTGTTTTAGTACAAAAATAAAGCCTTATGATAACTAGGCTTTATAATACATAAAAATATACAAATGTAATTATAAAATAAACCACTGTTACTTTTTATCAACGGGAAAATTCTTATTCATGGTCATGATCATGCTCACAGTTTTCTTTTTCATGTCCATGGTCACATTCATTTTTCTCAATGCCATAGCCTCTGCCGGCTCCGGGTGTACACATACTTTCTCCACTTTCAAGTACACCTTTCTCAAATTTGGCTATTACTTCATCTATCTTTCCAGACACCCCTGAGATTGCCTGCATCTTATATTCTTGAATTAAGCTTACTGCCTTAGCACCCATGCCCCCACAAATAATAACTTCTACGTTTTTTTCATGAAGGAGTTTGGGGACAAGTCCTGGTGCATGACCGGGATTCTCAATAATAACTCTCTTTACTTCCTTATTATTTTCTAGATCCACCAAAGTAAAAATAGGACATCTTCCAAAATGTGCAGAAACATAATCTCCATCTGTCGGTATTGCTACACGCATATTCGATTCCCCCTGAAAATTAATTAATTTAATTTTTCTGTTACTTTTGTCCATATACTTATAATCTCGTCAGTGACATGACTATTTCCTGCCTCAACTGGAGTTTTAAATTCCTGTAAAGCTTTGACAATGGACGGATCAAAGGGTATTTTCCCCACAACAGAAAAGCCATTGTTTTCGCAGTAACGCTCAATCTGTGAAGAAATCTCATTATTAAGATCATATTTATTGATACACACGAAGGCAGGAATCTCAAAATGTTTTGTTACCCCTAACACTCTTTCTAAGTCACTGAGACCAGACTTTGTTGGTTCGGTAACCACCACCACTGCATCTGCCCCAGTAATAGAGGCAATAACCACACAGCCAATACCTGGTGAACCATCGATAAGCAACCACTTTTCATTCTTTTTGTGATTTGTTATTTTTTTTCTTACTTCAGTGACCAGCTTGCCAGAACCCTCAGCACCAATATCTAGTAAAGCATAGGAAAAGGTCCCTCTTTGTGTATTGGATAAATAGGTTTCTCCTGTCTTTACATCCTCCAGCCTGATTGCCTCCTGGGGGCACACCAATACACAGGCCCCACACCCTTCACATTTCATTGGTATCATGTTAAAGGTCTCACTTATTGCACCAAACCTGCAGGACTCCCTACACATACCACATTCTAAGCAGATTGATGAATCAATCACTGCTTCCTTTGCACCATAATAGTCATCTTTATCTAAAACCTCTGGTTTTAAAAGGATATGCATATTGGGGGCATCAACATCACAGTCCGCCAACATTTTATCTTTGACTAAGAGACTCAAGGATGAAACCAAGGTGCTTTTTCCTGTTCCGCCCTTTCCACTGATAAAGACTATTTGTTTTATTGGTACTCACCCCTTACCAGTTTTTCATAGAGTTTTTCAAACTTTTGCTTTAATACAATGTCCTTTTGAATGGGCAAAATGCCCTCCGAATAGGCTTTGGCAATCTCCGTTGAAAAGGGTATTTCCATAAGAATCTTAATACCTTCGCTACGACAATAATCGTGTATTAACTTGCTATCATCAGAAGCTTTATTAATGATGATACCAAAGGGCATCTTCATTTTTCTTACAAGCTGTACAGCAATTTCCAGGTCATGTAAACCGAAGGGCGTTGGTTCTGTTACTAATACACAGTAGTCACATTCTTCAATAGACTGCACCACTGCACAAGATGCTCCCGGCGAACAATCAATGATTACTGGCTTGTCCTTTTTTATCAAGTTTTTAAGTTCTTGAATAATGGGAACACTAATGGGTTCGCCCACATTTAGTTTGCCATGAAGAAAATTATCATTTTTATTGGCCTCTATAACCCCAATCATTCTTTCTTGTTCATAGATTGCATCCCTTGGGCAGGCTATGACACATGCACCACAATGGTGACATATTTCGTGAAAGAGAAGTACTTCCCCCTTTAACACGGCAATTGCATTAAATTGGCATGCTGTTCCACATGCTCCGCAGCCATCACATTTCGCTTTATCAACTTCTGGCACAAGAACCTTTACTTGCTGACTTCTTTGAATATCAGGGTTTAAAAAAATATATCCGTTTGGCTCCTCAACGTCACAGTCAATATACTGACAAGAAGCTATTGATGCTGCAAAACTGGCAGAAATGGTGGTTTTGCCTGTTCCCCCTTTACCACTTAAAACGGCTATCTTCATTTTTATGCCTCCATAGATCCCATGCCAAAATGCGCTGGCACTGCAGTGCTAATTTTCTCAAGCAGTCCCTTCTGATACTTTTCGATATTCTCTTCTATTGTTGCAGGAACCCCTCTAAACACCGCAACATTGGAAGCCTCTAAAACCTTGGTGGCATTGGGCCCAACATTGCCCGTTATTACCACTTCCACGCCTTTATCAACCACCAATTGTCCAGATGCGATACCAGCCCCACCACCAGAGGCGATTGCAGAGTTTTCAATGACTTCGGTTTTCATCGTATCACTGTCCACAAGAATAAAATATGCAGCTCTGCCAAACCTTGGGTCCAATACACTAGTGGTTGATCCACCCTTTGATGAAATACATATTTTCATATAATTCAACTCCCTCTTTTTTATTTTGTTATTAGCATATGCCCAAAATAAATCTATCATTATTTTGAGCATATGTCAATAATGTGATGTAATAAAAAATAAAAACCCTTCATTTTGAAGGGCTTTCATTTTTGTCTTACTTTTAGAAAATTGCAATTTTACTGTTATAAGTGTGGTTTTCTTTATTTGTTTATAAATATTAATCCAATGATACAAAAAGCAGCACCAATGATTTTATTAAATCCAAACCCCTCTTTATAAAATATGATGCCTATTGGAATAAGCATAAGGGCCAAGGCAATATTAGCCACTAAGGAGCCGACACTTATTTTCCAGCCTGCCCTGTAAGCCAACAAATATCCTAATTCAAGACCGACAATGGAAATCCCCAGGGCAAAACTTGTCCAATTTAAATCTGCAAAGGATTGAACAAACCCTTTCTCAGATTTGTTAAAAAAATAGGCAAAACAAGTTAACAGAGCTGCCGTTAGATAGGTAATAAGCAATGCAGAAAAAGGGTTAGCTTTCTCTGGAGTTGATTTCTGGCAAATATTATACAGTACATTTGATGCTACTATCAGTATAATTGAAAACACATACATAAACATAACTGTTGCCTCACTAATTAAGTAAATTTTAGTTCCCGCATTCTATACTGATTTCATTAAATACTTCCAGCAGCTTGTTGATTCCTATCTTTTGCTTTTCAGTATCTGTTGCGTCTATAACAATTTCCCCATTATGCATCATTAAGATTCTATTTCCGTAATTGACAGCAAATCTAAGATTATGGGTAACCATAAGGGTTGTAATCCCTTTCGATTTTACAATACGATCAGTAAGCTCCATAATATTTTCCGAGGTTTTAGGATCTAATGCAGCGGTATGTTCATCCAGGATAAGCAAATCAATGGGCGTCATGGTGGAAGTTAATAGTGCCAAGGCTTGTCGCTGACCACCTGAAAGAGCACCCACCATAACATTTATTTTATCTTCCAAACCAAGTTTTAGTTGCTCTAGCAAGGATTTATAGTAATCCGTCCGTTTTTTATTTATCCCCGCTGATAGTCCGTAGCTTTTCCCTTTATTATCTGCCAAAGACATGTTTTCAAGGATACTCATATTGGGACAGGTACCCTTTGCCGGGTCCTGAAAAACACGTCCAATAAATTGAGATCTCTTATGCTCTCTTTTACCCGTTATATCTTTATTTCGCAGAAGTATTTTCCCACCGTCAATATCAATACTGCCGCAAATAATATTTAGCAAGCTGGATTTGCCAGACCCATTGCTGCCCACTATGGAAATAAACTGCCCTTCAGAAACCGTAAGATTAAAGCCAGAAAAAAGTATGGATTCGTTTATTGAGCCTTTGTTATAGGTTTTATATATTTGATTCAGGGTGAGCAATTTCATTCCTCCCGAATTTTTATTACTTTTCCATTTGCAATAAGTGCAATAAGAAATAATACTGCGGTTATAAGACGAATGTCAGCATTGTCAAAGCCCACCTCAAAGGCAATTGCTATACACGCTTTATAAATTATTGAGCCACCTAATACCATCGTGGTTAGTTTCAAAAAACCCAATGGTTTAAAGACATTTAAACCAATAATAACCGCTGCCAGTCCCATTACTATGGTTCCTGTACCCATGGATATATCAAAGAGTTTTTGCTGCTGACAAACCACTGAGCCAGACATTGCTACAAAAGCATTGGAAATGGCAAGTCCAATTATTTTAACTGTACCATAATCCTTAGCAATAGAAGTTACGAACTGTTTGTTATCTCCTGTTGCCCTTAGCAGGAAGCCTGATTTTGTGCTAAGATACCAATCCAATGCAAATTTCATCAAAAGGGCAACAATAAATACAATAAAGAGGACGACAAAGCCAGAAAGCTCTGGGGGAAAAAGCTTTGCTAAACCGCTATTGAATATGGTATCACTATCAAAAATCGGTATATTGGCCTTTTTACCAGCTATACGGTAATTAACTGAATAAAGTGCTGTCATTACTAATATGCCCGATAAAAGGTCTGTAACCTTTAATTTTACATGTATGATACCAGTAATTAGTCCGGCAAAAATGCCAACAAAAAAAGATAAGACCAGTGCAATCCAAGGATTGACTCCAGCCGTAAGTAAAACAGCAGTAACGGCAGCCCCTAGCGGGAAACTGCCGTCAACCGTCAAGTCAGGAAAGTTCAATATTTTATAACTTATATATACTCCTAGAGCCATTATGCCATATATGAAACCCTGTTCAAAAACACCAACAATTATTTCAAACATTTTTATGCCTCCGATATTTTTGAACCTTTTTTATTTCACCATTTGTGCAGTATCTTTAAGGCTTGCCGGTAGTGTAAGGCTCAAGTTTTTCAAAACATTCTCATTAACAACTAATTTACTTTCTTTGATTGTTTCGACGGCGATATTATTAATATCTTCACCTTTTAAAACCCTGGCGGCTATTTTACCAGTTTGCATACCCAGCTTGATATAATCGATACCCTGGGAAGCAAGACAGCCATTTTTTACCTGCTCTTCTTCTGAGCCAAATACAGGAATTTTCTTTGCATTTGCTTTACCTAACACCGTTTGAAGATTGGAAACAACAAGGTTATCGGTAAGGTTGGTTATACAATCAACCTTTGCTAAAATGTTATCGGTGGCCATGGGAATATCGGCTTGGGCCGCAACGCCAACCTTAACGATTTCAAAATTGAATTTTGCCGCAGCAGCTTCATACATAGCAATCTGAGTGGCAGAATTCGGTTCACTGGTGTTGTATAGAATACCTACTTTTTTCGCCTTTGGCATAAAGGCCCTGATCATTTCCAGTTGTTTTTCAACTGGGATAATATCACTTGTGCCGGTTGAACCTTTGCCGGGTTTTTCAAGGGAATTGACAAGTTTTGCAGCAACTGGATCAGAAACAGCTGAGAAAATAACTGGTATCTTTTTCTCAGCTGCGGCTGTATAAGCTGTCTGAGCAGATGGAGTTGCAATTGCACAAATAAGATCATAATTATTACCAACAAAGCTTGTTGCAATGGTGTTTGCTGTTGCTATTTCGCCTTTGGCACTTTTGTAATCAAAGGTAACGTTTTTCCCTTCTTCAAAACCCTCTGCTTTTAGCCCTTCAATGAAACCCTCACGGCAATTATCTAAAGATGGATGATCTGCTATCTGCGTTATACCGATTTTATACATTTTCTCCGTGCCACTGGTGGCTTCAGTTGACTCCTTAGAAGTCAAAGAACAGCCGGATAAAATACCAAGAAACAATGTTGCACAACACAATCCTACCAAGATTCTTACAAATGACTTATTCATTTTTTCTATACCCCCTATTAAATTATAAAATAAAAAACTCTTATCCCTTAGAAAGGGACAAGAGTAAATTCCTGCGGTACCACCCAAATTGGTCAAAATGACCCACTTTATAATGTACTGACATACATTCTCACTTTGTAACGAGCTGAGATCTCGTCAAAGCCTACTCTAATAAAATATTTCGGCCTGCCCTCATAAGTCCATTCAGTAAAGTATACTATATCGCAATCACACCATCTGCGACTCTCTGTAAAAGTAAAACTTTCTTACTATTCTTATTCATCAGTTTGTACTATTAATTTTTATACATGTTATAATATGCTATTTTGTTTGTCAAGCATTTACATAAAAGTTATCTAGAAAAAAGTTTCTGGTTCTCTTCGGCTAGCAAAATCAACTTCTAATTCATGCTTATGTCTTAAATAATCTTTATCATCATAATACTTTGCTTCAGTTGGACAATTTTTAATACAAGCACCACATTTAATACAAATTCCGTTTAATTTAGATACATCTTCATAATCAATGGAACCCATTGGACAGAGATTAACACAAAGTTTACAATCAATACAATTACTATTTGTTTTTGGAGTAACCTTTCTAATGTCAACAGGTGTACCATTTTCATTTTCGGGCTTATAATATTTTCTATAAGGTTTATTTCCTTTTACAACTACAGTCTGTATATTATCTTGAGTGGTTATTTTCGTATATATCTGCTCGGCAAAATCGCTTACTATGACCATATCTTTTTCATCAGGTCTGTTTTTAGCAAGAGTTTTAGAAAATGAGTGTTCTCCTATAAAGGCACCCCCAGCAATGACTTTAAAACCATTTAATTCTAGAATATCCTTTAATTCAATTAGAGCATCGTCATAATTTCTGTTTCCATAAACAACTACAGCAATTGCTAGTGCACCGTTACCAGTAATAGTATTTAAATAATTAAGTAATATATTAGGAACTCTTCCTGCATATACAGGAACTCCTATAATGACAACATCTTCTCCTGTAAAAGATACTGGTTCTTTTCTAACTCCAGGTAATGTAAAATCAATATTGTTTATAGTTAGTTCACTGGCAATGTTCTCTAAAATCTTCTTTGCTATTCCAGATACTACTTTTTTTGTTGTGCCTGTGGGGCTAAAATACATTGTATTTATTTTTTTATTCATATTAAGACCTCCCGTTTTTACATTTGTTTACTCATTTTTATGATTTCTTTCAAATCTAAAAATAAAAAATGAATACATATCCTATTAAATGAGCAAATACTTCTCACAGATTTTTATATAAAAAATAAAAGAAACATGGCTTACGGTAACCTCCTCTTCATTACCTTCAGCCATGTCTATGTCGTTATATTTTTTATTTTCTAACTTCTCCTAATATGGAAGAACACACACATCTTTATAATCACTATTTTATTCCAATTTGTTTCTGCTAATGATTTTTTGTTTGAAATTATACCATATTATACCCCAAAATCCAAGAACTGTGCGTCTTTCTTGTTATATATTTAATCCTTTTGCCTTCATGATCTTTAAAGAATCCCCAGTAAGTAGGGTCCCACTCAATAGAACCGTCCCTGACTGATGATAGCTAGTCAAAGGCAAAACCCAGATAACCTAAATTTTCAGGTGTTAACTCTAGATTAATTTTTCTATGCACTTTGGCCATGGCAAATGGCCTGATGGAGCCTCCCAAATGCCCACCTAGATATGCAGGTGTACGCACTATATATTCCTTTGCGTCCAGTTGTTGTACAATCAGTTTAATACCCTCGTTTAAAAGTTCCTCCGGTAGTAAGATTTCTTTAATCAATACCTTTTCTAAGGATAGTCTTTCAATGGCTGCACAACCCTGTATTTTTTCAAAATCAATACCATAGATGTCTGCTCCAGATTGCCTAGACAGCTTTTTTTGGTAGTTAATGTCCTCATCCTCATAGGCAATATAAAACCTGTCACTAAGCTGCTTATTTCTTCGAAGATTATATTCTTCGGCAACAATGGGTGATATTGTTCCCTTATGGGTCTGGCTAATTGGCAAGGTGTCTATTTTATGGCGGTTCAACGAAGTCTCTCTGATATAGAAACCTTTTTCATAGCCTCTTTTGTAATAATAGCTAAAAAGCTGCTCCTCTGCAGGAACTAGAACAGAGAGATTTTTATTGTTTGCCTTAAGATATTCATCACTATAATTCATTAAGTGGGTGGCAAAACCCCTGTTCTGTTTTTGGGGATGTGTGGCAATGGCATAGAGCATGGCAGCATGAAAAATTTGGTTATCAGGGGTCACCAGTTTGACAGGTATCATGGTAAGCATGGCAGAAATGTCCCCATTGTAAAGCAATAAGAGGGTTTCATGTTCTTTGTACCTATTGGCATAGTAGAAGTCTATATAACTGTCCTGATCTCCAAAGCAAAGCTTCCATATTTCTTTTTGGTAAACTATCTCGCCTTTTTGTGCAAGTCGAACTTCAAACATTTTGCAACCCCTTGCCAAGTACCAGTTATTTTGATCATAATCTTTTAAACAATAATATATTTTGCCATGAATTTTTCTTCCATTCTATATGGGTAGTAGGATAATTTGGCCTTTCTCAATCCTTCGTAGCCCATGTCCTCCTCACGATTGACAAACATCAGTTGGGGATATTTTTCTTGTATAAAAGCCGCGAATTCACGGTTAATCATTTGATAAGCTCCCTGTATCTTGCTAAAGGCTTTTTCAATGTGAATAACATAGGTATTAGAATTTAGTTTTTCTCCCATGGTGTAAGCAATCACTCTGCCATTTAATCGAATGAGTCCACCCTCTAAACCAAGCTCGTTAAAGTTATTAAAGCATCGACAAACAGCACAGTTTTCATCAGCAAGCTGTTTATCTTCATGACATCCATTTTCCTTACACCATATTACATTCATTTCCCAGCACTCAGCTAGATTATCAGATGATATTTGTTCAAAACTCCAGACATGCTTTTCCTTAAATCGATTGATATGGTTGCGTTTGGAGTGAAGCTTATTCCCCGACAGGGTAACTAGCTTGTCTAGAAGATAAACATAATCGAAGCTGTCACGCATCTCTTTATATTCAAAGCTCTCCGGAAACAAACTATTAAGCACGATTATATTTTCTGGAGATACTCCTAACATTATAAATTTATGCCCACAGTCTGCTGCATCTTGTTTCATAGTCTCTATTACAGACTTAGGATCACCTTTACCCGCGGGATAGAAGTAATACTGTTCACCATTTTGCAACCTTCCTTTAACAACAAGATAATCACTTACCCTTGCCACACGATAATGATAGATTTCGGACCAGGCAAATATATTGGTAAAATTTTGATGACTACTACTCATTTCCCCTAAGGTAATAAGCGGTCCCATCCATTGTTTGTCAGCCAATTCAACTTTTTTGAAATTAATCACTTATGCTTTCTCCACTTCTAAGTTTCGTATTTCTTCTTCTAGTTTGATTAAATATTATTTGTCATTTCTCTGTTAATATTTTCCAAGGCATTCTTGGTACCGCCCTTATGGATATTATTATCTCAAATAACAATAAAAACACTTTTTTAAAAAATAGAAAAGACCCTCGCTTAGGAAGATCTGACCTTCTATCAACATCACCTTTTATTCCCAAATTCCCCATATTTCGGGCTCATAGCCCACCGTGGCTTTTTTACCATTACGCACAATAGGCGTTTTATAAAGGCCTGGATTGTTTAGCAGTAGCTCTTCCCTAACACTGGAACCAATGATACGATCCATACAAAGCTTCTTGTAATCCTTAGATTGAGTATCTATTAAGTTATTTAATCCTATCGCAGCCGCAACACTTTTCAACTCTCCTTGGCTTAACCCCTTTATGCTCAGATCAATAAATTGATACTTTATCCTTCTTTCTTTAAAATAGCGTTCAGCTTTTTTAGTATTAAAACATTTCTTTATACCAAAGATTTGAATATTCACTTATAAATCTCCTAAATTCCTTTTTCCTTACTTAAATATATCATACTTGTTGTTAGAAATAAAATATGGAATACTAACATATGCACTGAACCCCTAACCATTGGGTCAGGGGTTTCCAGTACCATGCCTATGCAGTTTATTCTAACACCTTGAACTATCGCAAATCAACCTAAATTAAACATGCATCACCATTTGGACCTATTCAGCCAGAAGATACTAGCCTGGGATATTTAGTGTAGTAATATCTGAGTGATATTCTTGTAAGGATTTTTTCTTAGACTCTGACAAACTATTTTCTATATAGGCTGCAATACCCTTTGCACTTGCCAAGGCTGCAGTCATGGTGGTGATATATGGAACCTTATGCTTGATGGCTATTTTACGGATATAGGAATCATCAAGTTCACTGAGTTTAGTCCGTGGTGTGTTGATTATAAGATTTATTTCCTTATTTGCAATGCTATCTGCTATATTGGGACGTCCTTCAAAGACCTTTTTAATCTTCTCACAGTCGACTCCATTTATCTCAAGGAATTTGCAGGTTCCTTCTGTTGCTCTGATTTTAAAGCCGATTTTTGAAAATTCCCTTGCTGCCTCAAGAACATCAGATTTATCATTATCGTTTACGCTAATAAGCACAGTTCCCGAGGTAGGCAGTGACACCTGTGTTGCTTCCTGAGCCTTATAGTATGCAAGCTCGAAAGAATCTGCCATTCCCAATACTTCTCCAGTGGAGCGCATTTCCGGACCTAAAACCGGGTCCACCTCAGGGAACATATTAAAGGGTAGAACTGCTTCTTTCACCCCATAATGGGGGATTTTTTTATTAATAAGGCTACCCATGGGGTATTTTTTTCCGGCGTAGTCAGCCATGATTATTTCTGTTGCTATGCGAGCCATGGGGATATTGCATACCTTTGAGACAAGAGGAACCGTTCTGGATGCTCTTGGATTGGCTTCCAACACATAAACCCTGTCGTCGGCTATTGCATACTGCATATTCATAAGGCCGACAACCTGCATTTCTTTAGCAATCTTCTTGGTATAATCCACAATGGTGTTAAGGTGTTCCTCTGATATACTTACGGGTGGAATTACACAGGCTGAATCTCCTGAGTGAACACCAGCATATTCAATATGCTCCATGACTGTCGGAACAAAGGCATCTTTCCCATCGGAAATTGCGTCCGCCTCTGCTTCAATGGCATGTCCCAGGAACCTATCTACAAGAATTGGTCTTTCAGGAGTAACTCCTACTGCAGCTGCCATATACCTGCGGAGCATATCCTCATCATGTACGATTTCCATACCCCGGCCACCCAAAACATAGGACGGACGAACCATTAATGGATAACCAATTTTCTTAGAGATGTCAATGGCTTCCTCGATATTGACTGCCATACCTGACTCCGGCATGGGAATACCCAGCTTCTGCATCATGCTGTTGAACCTATCACGGTCCTCCGCCAAGTCAATGGTTTCTTGGGAAGTTCCAAGGATTTTTACACCGGCCTGTTCGAGTTCCCTTGCAATATTGAGGGGAGTCTGACCACCAAACTGAACGATTACACCCAGTGGCTTTTCCTTCTGATAAATGCTTAAAACATCTTCCACTGTAAGTGGTTCAAAGTACAGCTTATCAGATGTATCATAGTCAGTGGAAACAGTTTCCGGATTGCAGTTAACCATAACTGTTTCATAGCCTAGCTCTTTTAGAGCAAAGGCTGTATGAACACAGCAGTAGTCAAACTCAATTCCCTGACCAATTCTGTTAGGACCTCCTCCAAGAATCATCACCTTTGGCTTGTCGCTTACTGAAGTTTTATCTGGAGCGTTGTAGGTTGAAAAATAGTAGGATGCATTTTCAACCCCGCTTACAGGAACTGCTTCCCAGCCCTCTACAATACCCAAACCAGCTCTTGCCTTACGGATTTCTGCTTCAGCTAAGTTTAAAAGCATTGCTAAATAACGGTCAGCAAAACCATCTTTTTTAGCCTTTATTAACAGATCATTCGGAACTTTACCACCCTTATACTTTAGTATTTCCTCTTCCAGAAGAACAAGCTCTTTCATTTGCTCAATAAAATATGGTTTAATATGGGTCATCTTATATAGCTGATCCACTGGAGCACCCTTACGCAGGGCCTCATACATGATAAACTGGCGCTCACTGGTGGGTTCAGTAAGCATGGAGAGCAATTCATCAAGGGAATACTGGTTAAAATTCTTAGCGAAACCCAAGCCGTAACGATTGATTTCCAGCGAACGAATGGCCTTTTGTAAAGCTTCCTTATAGTTTTTACCAATGCTCATAACCTCGCCAACTGCACGCATCTGAGTCCCTAGTTTGTCCTGGGCACCAGGGAACTTTTCAAAGGCCCAGCGGGCAAATTTAATAACCACATAATCTCCTGAAGGAGTGTATTTTTCTAGACTTCCATCCCTCCAGTAAGGAATTTCATCAAGTGTAAGACCAGCCGCAAGTAGGGCAGATACATAAGCGATCGGGAAGCCAGTAGCCTTGGAAGCCAGTGCCGAGGAACGGGAAGTACGTGGGTTTATTTCGATAATGACAACCCTGCCTGTTTTAGGATCATGGGCGAACTGAACATTGGTGCCCCCAATAACCTCTATGGCTTCCACAACTGCATAGGAGTACTTTTGTAATCGCTGCTGCAGTTCCTGGCTGATGGTAAGCATAGGGGCAGCACAGAAGGAGTCACCGGTATGTACCCCCACTGCATCAATATTTTCGATAAAACAAACAGTAATCATCTGGTTTTTACTGTCTCTTACAACCTCAAGCTCAAGTTCCTCCCAACCGAGTACGGATTCTTCAACTAGAATTTGTCCTACCATGCTGGAAGCGATACCGCGATTAGCAATGGTCCTAAGCTCTTCGACATTATAGACAAGACCCCCTCCGGTACCACCCATAGTATAGGCGGGTCTGATAACAACCGGATAGCCAAGCTCTTGGGCTATTTTTTCAGCCTCCTCAACACTATAGGCTGCTTGGCTACGAGGCATTTCGATACCAAGTCTACTCATGGTTTCTTTAAAGGCAATACGGTCCTCGCCACGTTCTATGGCGTCTATCTGAACACCAATAACTTTAACTCCATATTGATTTAAGATACCACTTTGGTTAAGCTCTGAGCAAAGGTTAAGGGCTGTCTGTCCACCTAAATTTGGCAGAACAGCATCCGGTCTTTCCTTTACGATGATTTCGGTAAGACTTTTGACGTTTAGAGGCTCCACGTAGGTTGCATCTGCAATTCCTGGGTCAGTCATAATTGTAGCTGGATTGGAATTAACCAAAACGATCTGATAACCTAGATTTCTTAGGGCCTTGCAGGCTTGCGTTCCAGAATAGTCAAATTCACAGGCCTGACCAATAATAATAGGACCGGACCCAATAATGAGAATCTTGTTTATGTCTGTTCTTTTCGGCATAGTATACTCTCCTTTACTACATTGAATAAGAAGTATTAAATTTATGTATTTTTATACATTTTCATGATTAAATATAATATAAATTTTATCATATTGTTTAGAATGTACAAGAGCTGATTTACAAATAACAACTGCAAACAAAAAGTTTTTTGTTACATCCAGTATCTCTCAAACGGGACAGTCTTCCATGAAAAGCATAAAAATGGTTTTGTCGAACAACAAAAAAAAGAATGGCCTATACCATTCCTTTTTCTTTCAAATATTTGAAAATAACTGTTAAGCACTTAGCAGTTTCCAGCCCTGAGTAATGTACAAATACAAATACATTACATCTGATTCAAGGTACGTTTTAAGAATTCCCTTGTTCGTTCTTGTGAAGGATTATTGAAGATTTGCTGTGGACTTCCTTCTTCTGCAATAACTCCTTTATCCATAAATACCACACGGTCAGATACTTCTTTGGCAAACCCCATTTCATGAGTTACGATTAACATGGTAAGACCAGTTTCAGCAAGTTCCTTCATAACCTTGAGAACTTCTCCTACCATCTCCGGGTCAAGGGCTGATGTTGGTTCATCAAACAACATCACATCTGGTTCCATAGAAAGTGCTCTTGCAATAGCTACACGTTGTTTTTGACCACCTGATAACTGTTTAGGTTTTGCGTTAACAAACTTATCCATTTCAACAACTTTTAAATACTTCATAGCTACCTTTTCGGCTTCTTCTCTGGAACGTTTTAGTACTTTTATTTGTCCTACGACACAGTTGTTTAACACATTGTGATTATTAAACAAGTTAAATTGCTGGAATACCATACCTAACTTTGTACGGTAGGCATAGATATCATGCTTATCATCTAATATATTTTCTCCATTATAAATAATCTGACCACCACTTGGTTTTTCTAAAAGATTAACACAACGAAGAAGAGTTGATTTGCCAGATCCCGATGAACCGATGATACAGACAACTTCTCCTTTATTAACCGAAAAATTAATGTCTTTTAATACTTCATGGGTTCCAAAGGATTTGCTTAAATGCTGAATATCAATTACTTTTTCCATATTTTCTCTCCTCCTTCGTCTAATTATTTTTTGTCTTACGCAGCATATCTTCAGGTCTTTCTAATTGCATTTGATTACCACACAAAATGTAATCATCTGGACCATCTAATTTCCTTTCAAAATAACGTAAAATTCTTGTTACTGTATAGGTCATGATAAAATAAATAATACAGGCAACAAAGAATGATTCAAAATACCTGAAGTTGTTTCCTGCAACTGATTTTGTTTGGAAAAATAATTCCGTTACAGATATTACGTTAAGTACAGAGGTATCTTTGATATTGATAATAAATTCATTGCCTGTTGCTGGTAAAATATTACGAATTACTTGTGGTATTATAACATTAAACATCGTTTGAACGTGATTCATACCTATTGCATGAGCTGCTTCAAATTGTCCTTTATCGATAGAAATAATACCACCACGAACAATTTCTGACATGTACGCCCCTGTATTAATAGATACGATAAAGATTGCTGCAACTAACCGATTCATATCCACGCCAAATGCTAAAGCGGAACCATAATAAATTACCATGGCTTGTACAATCATTGGTGTGCCACGGAAGAATTCTATATAAGCAGATAAGATTGCATTAATAATTTTAATAGTGACTCTTTTGCCACCGCGTTCAGGCATTGGAATAGTACGTATAATTCCTACTAATAAACCGATGATAAAACCCACAATAGTACCAATGATAGAAATTAAGAGTGTCACACCAGCACCACGAATGAACATTGGACCGTAGTCTGAAATAATTTTTACTATCCACTCAAAGGTCATCTTTCTCCTCCTTTAATAACGTTATAAAACCGGGTGCATTTTGAATGCACCCGGTTTTAAATTATTGTTATTTAGCTGCCGGTTGATTCTTGATGGCACTATCCATAATTTGTGTACGTTCTTCCTCAGAGATACCTGCCAGGATCTTATTAATTTGTTCAGTTAATTCACTACCTTTTGCAATACCTACAGCAATTGCAGTATCGTCATCTGATGTAGTAAAGCCTTCTTTAAATTCTACCATGGCAAAGTTTGGGTTAGCCGTTGAAGCACTAACGCCTTCTGGACGTTCTGAGACGTATCCATCAATAATACCTGATTCAAGAGCCACTCTCATTGCTGGAAAGTTATCCATAGCTGGTTGTTTGGCAACACCTTTAATTTGATCGATTACTGTATAGTGGAAAGTATTTAATTGAGCAGTTACTTTTGCTCCATTGAAATCTTGGATAGATTTAGCTCCTTCATACTTGCCACCTTTTTTAACAACCATAACTAAATCAGATTTATAGTAGATATCTGAGAAGTCGATTGTTTTTTTACGTTCTGCAGTTGGTGACATACCTGCGATAATTGCATCAATTTTACCTGAAGTTAATGCTGGAACAAGGCCATCCCATTCAGTTTTTACAATAACTAATTCTTTTCCTAGACCTTTGGCAATCTTTTTAGCAATTTCTACATCATAGCCACCTGCATATTCAGCATTGCCATCAATTTTAACTGCGCCATTGGAATCATCCATTTGAGTCCAGTTGAATGGTGCATATCCACACTCAAGACCTACCTTAAATGTTCCACCTGTTTTTTCTTTTTTTGTTTCTGAACTACCACCTGATCCACATCCTGTTAATAGCAACATGACTGCAAGAGACATTGCGATTAATATTGAAATTTTTTTCTTCATGACCACTTCTCCTCCTAATTAAATTTAGTTTAATATGTACCTTGAAACTAAAAAGCTAATGTCAATGTTTATAGGGGTTTATTCCATTGTTTAGCATTTACTAAATACAAAAAGGCCTGAGGTGAACTCAGGCCGCAATAGGTATAGTTGCTCCCAATCCCCTACCTTTTCCCAAATGAGATAGCACAACTCAATAAACCGGGAAGCTTATTGAGACAGTCCTGCAACTCTTAACTGCAGACCCAGCTAATAATACTGAGAATATTATCAGCTTCGGCGACATCCCCTTCTCCTTAGTATCAACGCTTCTCAAACTTCACTAAAGACTGTTGAATATCGCACCTCTACCTCACCCGTTAAAAGTGAGGTTTTATGAAGTTATTGTTTAAATTTTACAACATCATTTTAGTTCTTGTCAACTAACTATGGAATTTTATATTAGACACATTAGACATAGGAATGGTTATTTTGTCTAACCTTTTAATCTAGGTAGACTAAATCATTGGTTTAACTTTAGCAAATGCTTAACAATGATGAAGTATGTCACTACCCACCAAGATATGCTTTTTTAACTTCCGGTGATTCAAGCAGTTCTTTAGCCTCACCAGCAAGTACAATCCTACCAGTTTCAACTACATAGCCTTTATGGGCTATAGATAACGCCATCTTGGCATTTTGTTCTACTAGTAAAATTGTTGTTCCTTGTTCATTAAGTTCTTTAATGATGGAAAAAATTTCTTTTACTAGGATTGGCGAAAGACCCATGGATGGCTCGTCCAATAGTAGTAAGCGCGGATTAGACATGAGTGCCCGTCCCATGGCCAACATTTGTTGTTCACCACCAGATAAACTTCCAGCTAACTGATTTTTTCTTTCCAGCAGTCTGGGGAATTTTGCATAAACCTTCTCCATTCTTTGGGCTACTTCTTTTTTGTTTCTATTAAGATAGGCTCCCAGTTCTAAGTTTTCATAGATTGGCATGTTGGCAAAGATTCTACGTCCCTCGGGAACCTGAGTTAAACCTTGCTTAACTATATCTTGAGTAGCTAGGTTGGTAATATCTTTGCCTTCAAAAAAAATTTTTCCTGTTTTAGGTTTTATAAAGCCGCAAATTGTATTAAGGGTAGATGTTTTTCCTGCTCCATTAGCACCTATAAGTGTAACGATTTGACCTTGAGGTACCTCCAGGGAAATACCCTTAATGGCATGTATTGCACCGTAATATACGTGTACATCTTCAACTTTGAGCATTAGGAGGCCTCCTCTCCAAGATAAGCTTCGATTACCCGATGGTTATTCTTGATCTCATCCGGAGTTCCCATAGCAATGATTTGACCGTAATCCAGTACATATATTTTTTCGCACACACCCATAACTAGGGACATATCATGTTCAATCAAAAGAATGGTAAGGTCAAATTCCTTACGTATCCATTGAATTAGTTCCATTAGATCATTGGTTTCTTGTGGGTTCATACCAGCCGCCGGTTCATCAAGGAGAAGCACCTGGGGCTCACAAGCCATGGCCCGAGCAATTTCAAGTCTTCTCTGTTCGCCATAGGGCAGATTTTTAGCTAAATCATCATATTTATGATCTAATTTAAAAATCTTTAGTAGATCCATTGATTTCTCATGCATTTCTTTTTCACCAGCATAAAACCCTGGCAATCTGCAGATGGCACTGACTAAACCATATTTAGCATGACTGTGATAGGCTATTTTTAAGTTATCAATGACTGATAGGTCACTAAAGAGTCGTATATTTTGAAAGGTTCGGGCGATCCCTCTCTGATTGATCTGATAAGGTTTATAACCAACCAGATTCTTGTCAGCCAAACAAATCTCTCCGCTAGTTGGCAGGTATACTCCTGTAAGCATGTTAAAAAGTGTAGTTTTACCTGCCCCGTTGGGCCCAATGAGACCTGCTAAATCATTTTTATTCAGTTCAAAATTTACATTTGATACAGCCTTTAGGCCACCGAAAGATATGGACAGGTTACTGACCGATAGAAGTGCCATGCTGTTTCTCCCCCTTATCCTTCGATTTTTCGCCAAACACACTCAAACTAAATTCCTTGGTGCCCATGAGACCTTGGGGTCTAAATATCATAATGATAATCAATAACAAGGCGTAAATAACCAAACGTAGAGAAACCAGACTTTGTAGAGAGGCCGATAAAATAGTAAGGCCAATGGCAGCGATAATCGAACCAGTAATACTACCTTGCCCACCCAAAACAACCATTACCAAAATATCAAAGGATTTAAGGAAGTTAAATGTACCCGGCTGAATGGTATAGAAATAATGGGCATGTAATCCTCCAGCAAGACCAGCAAAAAATGAACCAATGGTAAAAGCCATAACCTTGTATTTAGTGGTATTTATGCCCATGGCCTCGGCGGCAATCTCATTCTCCCTAATGGATACAGTTGCCCTGCCGTGGGTGGAATTTATAAAGTTGGTAATAATTACTACCGTTAATACAGTTAACCAGAACACCCAAGTCCAATTAGCCATTTTAGGGATGCCGGAAAGGCCATAGGCACCGCCGATGTAGTCAATATTAACAATGACACCGCGAATAATTTCTCCAAAACCAAGGGTAGCAATTGCTAAGTAGTCACCCCGTAGACGCAAGGTAGGCAGACCAACCAGAATACCGAAAATTCCTGCAACAACTGCCCCAAATAAAAGAGCCACAGGGAAGGGTAGTCCTGCTTTGATAGTAATAATAGCTGCCCCATAGGCTCCGATAGCCATAAAACCAGCGTGACCGATGGAAAACTGTCCGTTAAAACCATTAATTAGGTTTAGGCTCACCGCTAGAATAATATTGATACCGATTAATATTAGGTTAAGTTCATAAAAGGGATTGATAATGCCGGTTTGGATTAATAAATAAACGCTACCCCAAATAGCCAGCAAGGCCATAAAAATAACAATTTGTTTGCCTAGATTTCGCTTAAACATCAACATCACCTACACTTTCTCCCGGACATTCTTGCCAAACAAGCCGGCGGGCAAGACTATGAGGATAATAATTAGAATGATGAAGGCAGCAGGATCACGGTACAAGGATTTACCATAACCGCTGACCATGGCCTCCACAATACCCAACAAAAATCCACCAGCCATAGCTCCGGGGATGATGCCAATGCCACCTAAAACAGCAGCTACGAAGGCCTTTAAACCTGGCATAATACCCATTAACGGGTTAATGGCATTGTAGTAAATGCCTACCAATACACCTGCTGCAGCTGCCAAGGAGGAACCTATGGCAAAGGTAAAGGAAATTGTATTATTAACGTTGATACCCATTAACTGCGCTGCTTGTTTATCATAGGAAACTGCACGCATTGCTTTCCCCATTCTGGTTTTGTGAACGATGTACTGTAATAACAGCATTAGAACAACTGTAATAACTAAAATAATTATTTGTCTGTTTGTAATTACCAAATTACCAAACAGCTTATATTGCACTTCAGATAACACCTGGGGAAAGGTACGAACATCTGGTTTTACTAGCAACATCATGCCATACTCTAGAAATAATGAAACACCAATGGCGGTAATTAAGGCGGCAATTCTAGGTGAATTACGCAGCGGTTTATAGGCTAGCTTTTCTATGACGACCCCTAGAATAGCACAGACAATCATGGCCAATAATAATGCAGGTATAAAAGACCAACCTAGGATGGCTGTGGCAAAGAAGCCAAGGTAGGCACCCACCATATAAATATCACCATGGGCAAAGTTTATTAATTGAACTATACCATAGACCATGGTATAGCCCAGTGCTATGAGGGCATAGATGCTCCCTAGGGATATACCGTTAATCAATTGTTGAAAAAAAACTTCCAAAGCGGCCACCTCTATCAGTTGTTTTAGAGTTGCTTAAAAAGATAGTGAGGGAGTGAGACTCCCTCACTATCTTTTATTTAGGCTTGGTTTCCTTAAGGTTGTACGTAGGTTTTATAGACTTGTTTGCCATCTTTCATTTCTAGGATAACAGCACCTTTTATGGGGTTATGGTTCTCATCAAATGACAGTTTTCCAGTTATAGCTTGCACATCCTTGGCATTGGCCAGTGCTTCTTTTATTTTCTCAGGAGATGCGTCTTCGGAACGCTTGATGGCATCTACCAATAATACGGCAGTATCATAACCAAGGGCTGCAAAAGTATCGGGAACTTGGCCAAATTTTGCTTGATATTTTTCGACAAAACCTTTAATTTCAGGGTCATCTTTCTGAGATGAATAGTGATTGCTAAAATAGGTATTGTTTAGGGCTGCACCACCAGCAATTTCCGGTAATTTAGGAGAATCCCAACCGTCGCCACCCAGGAAGGGAACTGTAATACCAATTTCTCTACCTTGCTTAACGATCTTACCTACTGGCTCATAATAAGCAGGAACATAGATTACATCTGGATTTAAACCTTTTATTTTTGTTAAAGTTGCTTTAAAATCTTGGTCTTCTGGCATAAAGGCTTCCTCACCAACAATTTTGCCACCTTGTTTAATGAAGGAATCTTTAAAGAACTGGGCCAGACCTTTGGCATAGGGAGACTGGTTATCAACATAAAGAACAGCTGTCTTAGCTTTCAAATCGTTAGTGGCAAAGTTAGCCATTACAATGCCTTGGAAAGGATCGATAAAGCAGGTACGAAAAACATAGTCGCGAACCTTTTTAGTGTTAGGATCAACGGTTACTTCCAAGGCAGTACCAGAGGGAGTGATAATGGGAACTTTGTTATCTGTAGCCACTTGCATAAAACCCATGGTATTGCCGGAAGTTGCAGCACCCATTACTGCTACTACTTTGTCTTGGGTAATTAAGCGAGTTGCTACGTTCGCAGCTTCTGTTGCATCTGATTTATTATCCATAACATTAAACTTAATTTTCTTTCCAAGAACTCCACCAGCAGCATTTACTTCTTCAAAATACATCTCGGCGCCATTTTTCATGGCTGTACCGAAGGTAGCAACAGGACCGCTCAATTCAAGGTTACCACCAATGACGATTTCATTGGCATCGGCTGCTTTCTTTTCTTCTCCGCCGCCGCCACATCCACTAACCAATCCGGCTAGCATGACTAGGGCTACTAGCAAGGCGGCTAATCTAAAATGTTTTTTCATTTTACCCCTCCTCATTCGTTAACTAAACATTAAACAAAACCAATCCCCTGTCAGTCTTTTAAACACCTCCCGCCATAATTTATAAATAAAAATGATAAAATTTTCTAAAACAATATTCCACAGCAGTAAGTAAATTCCTTCAGGATATTAGTAAATAGTTTGTTTTTTTAAATAAAAAAATAGATATAATATGTACAAAATACTGACAATGATAAAAAATAAAACCCGTAAATCAATAATTCTGATTTACGGGTAGCTAATTAAATTGAGTAGAGCATGTATTTTTTTTTTGATGGACATTAGAAACACAAGTATAATAGAAGTTGAAAGGGGTCATAAAAGATGGCAAAGCAATATAGTTCAGAATTCAAAATGGAAGCCATTAAACGGGTGGAATCCTCTGAAGGTTCCATAGCCTCGGTTGCAAAAGAGTTAGGTGTAAACACTAACACGCTACATGGTTGGTTAAAAAAAATTTCGTGAGAAGCCTGAAGTTCCCTTCCCAGGTAGTGGGAAATTAAGTCCGGAACAAATTCAAACCATCACCTGCCAGTGGCGGAGAATATTTTAAACCGTCAGTTTTCAGCAGAAAAACCCAATATGAAAATGGTCAGCGACATAACCTATCTATGGACAAAAGAAGGCTGGCTTTATATAGCTGGGTGAATATGTTGAGATTTTTTATAACAGACAGCGATTATATGAGACTAATGGATATTTAACACCGGAGGAATATTACTCTGCAGCGATGGTAGCTTAAGGCATCAGAATTAATGAATAATTGTAATCGGACACTTCACAAAGATTATAAACAGGCGGTCTCCAGAGGGAGGGGAAAAATTCCCACTATCCACAACAGGTAACCGCCGCCTGCGGTCGAGCGAAGCGAAGATTCTTGACTTCATGTGCTAGACTGAATGGACCAGACCGAGGTAACCAGATTTTAGCGTATATCCGTTGGTCGGGTAATTTTAAATTAGCACATGGAGTCAAGAACGGTGGCCAGGTTACTACCAGACCACTGCACATAATCAATATCTTGATAGGCTAACGAAATATTAAGCAATTCTATGAAACAGGAAGCAATACTTGTGTTTTATGTGTCTATTTAACGGGGGACGCCGCAGTACTGTTATACTACAATCCTGTACGGCACACAGGTTTTTAACAACTGCAATATTAATATCACATAGGGTATCAACGATATTACCCATCATGCTTCCACCTTCCTATTACTAAAATCTCCTAGTTCACCTTGATAAACCCGCAAAATCCCCTCCGCCAACTTACACATATCTTCCCTTAACCAACCCGGCTCCAGCACTTCCACTGTATCTCCCCATTGGACAAGCCATGTCTTCATTTCTGTTATACCGCAAACCCTAAAGCCAACAATGATAGACCCATCCGGTAGCTCTTCTTCCAAAACCTGCGATGGGTGATATATCAAATTTTTTACCCGGTGAGCTACACGGTGGTTAAACTTTAGCCTAATCTGACATACCTCTCCGTCATTCATCACACCCCAGCTATGGGCCATATATTCCTTTAAATCAAAATCAGTGGGGTACTGGAAGGTTTCGGAAGTATACGGAAATACATCTCTAATTTGATCAACCCGGAAAACACGAATGGCATTCCGTTCAAGACACTGACCAACCAGATACCAATTCTGCCTTTTACAAATCAGGCCATAGGGTTCCACTACCCGTTCAGTCTCTTTCTGGCTGTGAGTAACA
Source organism: Desulforamulus reducens MI-1 (assembly GCF_000016165.1). GTDB lineage: Bacteria > Bacillota > Desulfotomaculia > Desulfotomaculales > Desulfotomaculaceae > Desulfotomaculum > Desulfotomaculum reducens. Next base: position 2,451,753 of record NC_009253.1, read on the forward strand.
AAATATTTAATTTTCACCCGATAACAAACCTTCAAGGCCTGGACTAGCTTTGAAAACATCTCACCTACCTGTTCCGGCTCCACCAGGGTTTCCTCCACCAGGTGGATACGATTCTGCAGCTTTTCCACCGCTAATTCTTTGGGATTGTAATGATACTTAAATAAAGTGGAAACCAGGGCATCCTTTAGTTCATTTAAATGACCAGTCAAGGCAGAACCCTTCTGCTGCAGCAAGCTCAAAAATAATACTGTAGCCTTTTCCGGACTAAGGCTGGGTAAATAGCCAACTTCTAGGCAGTAACAGGTTTTCTTAATCCCTTCAATATGCCGCTCCTGTTTTACCAGGGGAACCCTCAGATCATTCGCAATGGTATTTAAATCCCTATACACCTGCCGCTCAGCAACCTCAAATTTATCCATTAGTTCATTAACGGTAACCCCGCCATAGGGTGTTCTTTTATTAATAAGGTCGATTATCATATTTAGTCGTAAACCCTTAGTGGCATCTTTCTTCGCCCGCTCAGTCATTATTAGAACCTCCTGCCCTATTCTAATAAGGTATTTTCTAATATCTAAGTTCGGCAGGATAATACAAAAACCTCTAGCAATTAACCTAAATCAACCACAGAATACATATCTATCCAGACCCTTAATCCAATTAGTCCAGTTATTCGAACTTTCCTTTCTATCCTCTTCTGCTACTGTGAACATTTCCACCATAGCATCTAGCATATCGAGCTGATGGAGTATTGCTGCTTCTAAGAATTTAGGCCTCTTTGGCGATTGCCATTCGTACTCCCCATGATGTATTTTATGTCCCTATCCCATAGGTACCAACTGGCCCCGACAACAGTATGTCAGTCCAGAAAAAAATCACCTATAAAAGGTGATTTTCAACTAATCATTTCTACACTCCTAAATCAATACGTGCATCCTGCCCCCCAGAAAAACCTAGCCCACTGCTGCATTGTAGGGTTAATCCTTGCATACCCTTAGGTATTTCAAATACGATAAAGCCACTACGGCTCATGCCTGGGTTAACTTGTTCCAGGAAGAAGTGGGAATCATTGTTAACATATAGATCAGCCTCACCCATTGCGGAATACTCTTTTCCCTGAGTATCAAACAGCTTAAATAGGTTTGTGTCGATCGTTCTGGCCTCCTTATCATTATTGGTCACTTTAATCTTTACCAGCAAAAACTGCTCTTCGGTTTTCTTTTGTAAATAAGGGTTACTGCCAATTACTGTGGCAGTCTTGATATCACTGGCTACATAAGCTAAGTTCCCTACCTTTGCTTCTTGGTTGACTTTAAAAGTTACTGGTTGTTTTTGCTTCTGTTCAGTGGCAGGTGCTACAGCAGTAGAGGAATTATTATCCGTGTTATCACCGCCACCCGCTACTGCAATGATAATAAATACTGCAACAATCCAAAACCACCACCTCTTATAGATAGGCTTTTTAATCTTTTCCTTTTCAGACATTCTTATTACCCCCTATTATTTTGATATGAAACGATTCCTAGCCTTTACTATTTATTTTCTACCTCTCCCTTTCTTCCGTTGGTAAGCGTTAAAGGACATTTTCTTCCGTGAGGCCTTATCATAACTGCCCTCGGACATAAAGCAAAGGTTTTCCTGTAATTCGTTTACTTCCATATTAAGATCACTAGAATCTAAACAAGCTCCCAAAGACTGTAGCTTATATAACTGATTTTCCAAGACAAGACGACTAGCCTGGAAGTCTCCCTGATCAGCTAACCGAATAGCTTCTTCCTTAGCCTGAGCACAGCGGAATAGTTCCACCTGCTTGATCACCTCTATGTTTTCAGCAGGTTCATCCCCTATTTCCGCACTAGCATTTATACTTAGCTCTGCCTTGAGATTCACCAGCGCCAGGCTTTTTCGAACGTCTGCATAATCCAACTCTACACTGATGAGCTTGTGATTACCTTCCGTCAGCGGCGAAATAAGCAACTCCAGTAGCAATAGCTTTGATTCACCACTATAAATATCCGGCAGGTTTACAGTAACCCCTTCCTCGGAGCTAAAGGGATAACCAAGCACTCCGGTTATAGACACACCTTGCCCCGGTTTCACTTTTACTGAGAGATTTTGGGCCACGATACTTAGCAACCCAGTTAATTCCTGTTCAAAAATACCAGGTATTTGATCCGGTTTTTCTATATAATAGAAGTTACCGCCCCCAGCCTCCACCATTGCCTGCAATAAATCTTCTTCAAAATCTTCCCCCAAACCAAAGGTAGAAAGATTAACCCCACCGGCAGCCATTTCCCGGGACTTCTCCACCAGGGCACTGTGGTCTGTCACTCCCACATTGGCCATGCCATCTGTTAGCAGCAGCACCCGGTTGATTTGATTCTCTTTGTGGGCCAGCTTTACTTCCCTTACGCCCAGCAGCATGCCGCCGCTTAGGTTTGTGCTGCCACCGGGATAGATACTTTCCACCGCCATCTTAAGTGCATCTTTGTTTGCCACCTGGTGAGAGGAGGCCACCATCGTTACCATATCGTCAAAGGCTACTACCGAGCAGTAATCCTGTGGACTTAGATGACCAACCGCAAAGGCAACTGCCTTTTTGGTGTAGTCTAGCTTTTCCCCTGCCATACTGCCGCTGCGGTCAATAACAAAGGACAGATTCTGCACCGGCCTTTCCTTCTCCACTTGCTTAGGCGCAGTAAGCTTTACCATCAGATAGGCCACCTGCTTATTACCTGGTAGCAGATAGGTCTTATCTAGAGCAAGATCAATTTGAATTTGTTCCATTAGGTTTTTCCTCCTCCTTCTTTTTAATCGATTGAATGGGCTGCTTTGTCAAATCACAACCACAATAGGGGCAAAACCACTGTTTTTCCGTTGCACTGTAGGATTTATTGCTACAGGCGGGACAAGTTTTTTGATACATGCGGCTACCTCACTTCCACAGCTAACTAAAAGTTTTAACCACATACTAAGGCTTTTTCTTAACCAGCTCCTTTTTTAAACTTCTAAGTCTATGTTAGCAATGGGGTTTGACAACTATATGTCAGTAGGTAAAAAATTTTTATCTACTAAAAAAGAAAAATCCCCACTTAAAACTTTAAGTGGGAATAATTGTTATGGTTTATTAAATGACCGTTGAGCTGGAGGCCTTTGTACCGACCCAAAAAACAGACAACTATGGATGGCACGAAGGCTTGACCCCGGGGAAAGGCAGGGTGCCGACAAAAAGACTCCATCTATCCTCATAGTAGCTTTTGAATACTGCGATTTCTTCTTTAGATAGATTATTAAATTTAATTGGTTCTACTTCACTATTAAAGACTTCTCCCTCTTTTGTTAATTATATTTAGAGGGGCCAATCCGAACGATGCCGTGTGGACCTAGTTCCTTAATTTTAGGAGCCAGACTAAGGATTTTTTCAATTGTATCTTCATAAGCCTCAAAGAAGAAACTTTATTCCTCTTGTAACTGGCATTTAAACTCTTCCCATACATCCTTTAGCCCAGAGTCATCACCGCTGAGATACAATCGGGGCCAAGACGCCTAATCTCGCCAATAACCCGATCCGCATATTCCTGATATTTTTCCTTTATAATTGCTTCTATTTCTTTTCATTGAGCCCCCCAAATGAATTCACCGTGGCCAATTTTGATATGACCACGGTGATAGACTTACATGTTTACGGTATATTTCAGTAATAATGAACTAGATTTCTGCTAACAGAGTTTTTAGTACATTTATTTCTTCTTCTGATAGCGTTACTCCCTTACCCATCTTCTGACGATCCGGTGACCACTCCCTTATATCATACTTGGGTGGCTTATCGTTCCAGCTAATCAGGTTTAATTCCTTTTGCCAGCCTTTGCTGCCCTCGGACAATACACCGATGGTCTTAATAATTTCATATTTGAATTCAGCCACAAGCAATCCTCCATCCGAATCTCTTTTATTAAATATTTCCCGGATTACAGCTTACTCATAATATCCAGCAGGCTCTGGTAACTGTCCACATCGTGGTACTTTACTTGACTTGTGGATATCTGGTTAAACAGTTTCTTGGCACAGTCTATTTTTGCCTTTTCAATTTCCCGTAACTTCATACTTTCCATTGAACCTTTGGTCTCGGCAATGAAATAAATGTGTTTTACGGTCCCTTCATAAAAGGCAATGGCCCAGTCTGGGGAGTAATTGCCCACGGGGGTGGGAATGGCAAAGTCCTTAGGCAGTTTGGCATAGACACAAACCTCATCCGCCAAATCCAGTTCCTCGGCAAACCTCCGCTCTACACTCTTTTCGGCGGTGCCGTCGGTAAATACGAAGTCTTGAATGTGTTTCTGGGCCCGGAAGGCTTTGGCAAAATCACCCTCGTCCTTTTGCATGGTAAAGATGCTGCTGTCATACTGTTCTTCTATTTGATTATAGGTGATATGCTCCACGATCATGGTGGCCTTTTGTTCTTTGATTAACCGGATGGCTTTGCTAATAAACTCTTCAGGATTGTGTTTAAATTGGGCAAAGATATGGTTACCGATACCAGCCAGCATGGCCGCCACAGTGCGTCGGGTAAGGGTGGTACCCTCGGCAATTTTGCCAATTAAGTCGTATTTGATTTGACTGGCGGCGGCGTGTTGCAGGGTTTTGGTAGAGGTATGTTCCTGCTGAAAACTTTCCCCGCGGGCAATGGCCTCTTCATGCAAATTCAACGTTTGTTTACCAGTAACTATGGTGTATTGCAGCTGGGAAACAAACATATTGTCATTGATATGCTTAATGGCCTTTTCTATTAACTCCTGGCTATCGAACTCCACGGTATAGGCATACTGGTGGTTAATATAGCTCCAGAGTGTCTGGAATTCCTTCTTAAAGAAATTATCATTGAGGGCATTTTCTTTAAGTTTTGTCTTATTGCCATCTTCCACCATGTCATCCAGCACACTCTTATCAAAGACGCTTTGGATTAGGGTATGGACACCTGCGGCCAGGGGGGCCAGAGATTCCGGCAGAGACGCCAGGCGGTTGTTGGCTAAATCTGTCCGGTATTCCCTTGTTACGTTATCGTTGTCATCGATATAATCATTTTTCAGCAAGTAACGATAAATGTCCTTAGCCAGCTTGACATCCAGAATAACGGTCTGATCGCCCACCGTAATGGTTTTACCCATGAAGTATTCCATAGAGGCCTTAGCCGGACGCTCATAGAGGGCTTCTTTAATGCCGGTTTGCAAATCGGCCACGAAGGTCCGGTACCCCTCGCTGGCAATGACCGTCAGCATATTGATATGATGGACCGTCTCGCCGATGCGCTCGGCATCCATGCGCACCCCTTGCTGATTGACACAGAGGCGCAGACCGCGGCCCACTTCCTGGCGCTTTTGGGTGGGGCTGCTGCCGCCGTGCTTGAGGGTGCAAATTTGAAATACGTTGGGATTGTCCCAGCCCTCCCGCAGGGCGGAGTGGGAGAAGATAAAACGCACCGGTTCCTCAAAGCTTAGGAGCCGTTCTTTGTTTTTAAGAATCAGGTCGTAAGCACTGATGTCATCACTTTCATCTTTGCCCCGTTTAATGGCACTGTCCACCTTGCGCCCCTGTTTATCGATGCTGAAATAGCCGGTATGGGTGGCGCTGGGTCCAATGCCCTTAAGATAGCGAATGTAGGGGGTATCTTCCAGGGTGATGTATTCATTTAAGATATTAATATACTCTTGCTCAAACATCTCACCATACTCGGAGTTGACCTCTTCCCCGGCCTCGTTGTAGGCCCGGTACTTAGCCACCTCATCGATAAAGAACAGGGACAGGGTCTTGATGCCCAGTTCAAAGAGCCGCTTTTCCTTTTCAAAGTGGGAGATAATGGTCTCACGTATTTGGATACGGCGTATATCCTTTTCAGACACATCCCCCACCACTTCCCCCCGGGCCAAAACATGGCCGTTGGTAAAGGTGACCGTACCCCGAATGGGATCAATCTCACTGATATGATAGCCCTTGTACTGTTCCAATTCTTTGGAAATGGCGTACAGATTATCATCTACCCCAACAAGGCGGGTGTCCCGCTTGATGCCGGATTTTTGTTTAATCTCCAATTCTATTTTGGCCATTGGCGGCTTTTTGGGGGAGATGAGAATATTCTCCAGATACAGGTATTGGGTTGTCCCACGCAAGTTCTTAACCTCAAAGCCTTTGACCTCGATCTTTTTGACCAGGCGCTTGTTGTAGGCATCCACCGCATCCAATACATAGACCAAGTTGTGATGCTGGGCGTGGGTGGCCGAGTAATTGAGGCAGAACAGAGGGTTGAAGTTGGCTAAAGCCTTTTGGGTCTTATCGCCACCCATCTTTTGGGGCTCGTCCAGAATGAGGATGGGTCGGTTGGCCTTAATCACCTCAATGGGCCGACGGCTGCCGAAGTCATCTAGCTCTTCATAGATACGGCGGGCTTCTTTACTTCTGGCATTTTCCTTTAAGGAAGTATTGAAGGCCTGGATGTTGATAATCATCACGTTGATGCCAGCACTGGAGCTGAAGTTGTCCAACTCTGCCAGGTTTTTGCTGTTGTAAACAAAGTGACGGGCCTTCTTGCCATAGTGCTCCATGAAGTGTTCCTGGGTGATGGCAAAGGTTTTCTTAACCCCTTCCCGGATGGCAATGGAGGGAACCACCACGATAAATTTGCTCCAGCCGTAGCGCTTATTTAGTTCAAAGATGGTTTTGATGTAAACGTAGGTTTTGCCTGTCCCGGTTTCCATTTCTACATCTAAGCTACATTTGCCTAAATGGTTCACTAAGCTGTCGGACTGTTTAATGTTGTTGCGGACTTGCATGTTGCGAATGTTGAGCAGCAGTTGGTCACTGGGCAGGGCAATGTCTGCGTTCTTAAAGCCCGCTGCAACCTCATCCTCCGGCGGGGCCTGTTCTATAAATATACGGGTTTGTTCTTGCTTAGCTTTTTTTATACCTAAATCCCGCACATAGCTGACACGGTCTATATAAGGCTGTCCGGCAAATATATTGACCACGCTGTTGACGGCGTCGGTTTGATATTGCTGTATTTTAAATTGAAACTTCATGATTTTTTCTCCTGTACAACTAATTTGCTACCATTTCCATTTGGATTGAACCATTAGGAATTCCCTAATAGTTGCCTTATCCAGCTCACCCTCCGACATTTACAGCACCTTTCTTTCAGTGGAGGGGCTGTAGGTTGCAAAGATTTGCTCAAAGTTGGCCGCTACACTGTCGCTGGCCAGGGAGCTATCCCGGAACACGGCATAATAGGGCTGTTGCTTGGCAATTTCCGTAATGACCTCGCCGGTGACATTGCTATCAAAGCAGGCCAGCAGATAGCCCTCGGCCACATTAAAGACCCTTTTGCCGCCGATGGTGGTTTCTTCAATTTTACTGGAGAGCAGTATGCCTAAATCCAGCATCACCTGGAACAACAGATCTTCCGGAGTACGGTCCGGCTTGATGTTGTCGGCCAGGGTAAAGAGTTCCGTTTGGGTAATCTCTGCTGGTTGGTAGTAAACGTCCTGCATGTTGGTGGAATCCACCTTGAGGACCCGGAAACCGATGTCCAGTTTTCCTGCCAGTTCGGGATGCTCCTCCAGAATCCTTTTGCCCGCCCGGCGGATACGTTCTTTGCCGATTTCGCAGATGTTTTTGTAGCCTGCTTTGAAGGCTTCAGATTTTTCATCAGTTTCTTCGGGTAGTTGAACCATAATGAATTTGCGGTTGCCTTTATTTTCTTCGGCGCTCAGGCTTAACAATGCATCTGCTGTACTTGCAGATCCTGAGAAAAAATCTAGTACTATGTCATTTTTCTTTGTTGCAATTAACATAAGTTTCTGCAGTAATTTAATTGGTTTTGTATATTCAAATATACCTTTATGCTCCAATATGTCATCGATTCTTTTTTTCGCACTTGAAGTATCTCCTGCAAACTCTCGTGAAAATAGGGTTATAGGAACAAGACCATCTTGTACGTCGCATAGATATCGCTTGACCATTGGCATACTTGAACCTGCTCCCCAAATCACCGCCTTCTCTTTTACAAGACGATTCCATGTTTCTTCACTGAATGCCCAATATCGATCCTGTGGGCGTTCGATAATAGTTCCATCTGGCTTTTGAATGCTATAATCAGCACTGTAGTAATTATGGGCTGTAATAGGATCTGGCTTCCAGGGCCCCTTCGGGTCATTATCCGGATTTGTATATGCTGAAGTATCTTCACGTGGCAATAAATTTCTTATAAATCCTTCTTTGTCTTGATTACTGGTTCTCTTATGTTTTGCATAACATAATACATATTCATGGGAACCAGAAAAATAAATTGCAGAATTTTTTCGAGTATGCACTTTTTCCCATACAATTTGTGCAATAAAGTTGTGGTTTCCAAAAACCTCATCACAGATTTTTTTTAACTTGGATTCGGAAAGTAACTTTTAGAAATCCTCTAACGTCAAGGCTTCAAAGTCATTTTTACGTGTAAAAATTTTAGCAAAAAAAAGGGTACACCACTCCTTAGCTGGAAATGTTTTAGTGACCAAACCAAATCATTCCAAAGGATGGTGACCCTCTAAAATGATGGTATCACAACTTATTACCACAAATCAACTTGAAACTATGTCCCGTCAACAACGACGTAACTTGGAACGCAAATACCAAAAGAAATTAAATTCCCTACAACACCAGACTAGCAAAAGCGATCTTCCGCTTAGGTTTGACAATTCGTCTGTAACCGCTTATGGAAGTTTTGGTATACTAGAGGCTTTTAAGAAGGCTGTTGATTTACCCGGTATGCTTAAACGGGTCTCTCTTAAGCGGCATCATAACTGTAAATACTCTGATACAGAGTTGTTGGATACGATCATTGATGCCCTCTCATTGGGATTATTGCGGTTTTCTCATATGAATGCTCTACAAACTGATCCTGGGTACCAGAAAATTAAGGAAGTAACACAAGTGCCTGACGAGAGCACCTTGCGAAACTTTGTATCTCTTATATGTGAGCAGGAGGCATTAGACCAATTGTCTCTGGTGAATCAGGAACTGTTATCCTTAAAGGCCAAATGCGACCAATCCCGCGAAGTCTGGCTGGATATTGACGACAGTGTCCTCACTGTTTTCGGTAAACAGGAGGGATCAAAAGTCGGTTACAATCCCCGGTATCACGGGCGACCTTCCTACAAAGTAAAAGTAGCGTTTATCTCCGGAACTTGCGAACTGGTCAATGCTGGCTTATATAGTGGGAATGTCGCCAGTAACGGCCAATTTATGGAGTTTCTTAAAGAGACACTAGAGATCTTAGCCAACCAGAATATCCTCGTAAAAGGCATACGCATGGATAAAGGTTTTTTTGATGAAGATAACTTCGCCTACCTGGAAGAACAGGGCATTGAGTATATTTGTAAGGCTAAGCTCACCAGTAATATGAAAAAAGTCATTAAATACCTTGATGATCAGGAACGATGGCAGCCTTTGAGCAACCACTACGCTGCAGCAGAAATTACTCTTCCATTGCCTAAATGGTCCAAAGCCCGCAGGTTTGTATTTATCCGTGAAACTCAAGAACCAAAGGTATCTGGTGAGCAACTTAACTTTGACCTAAAGACATTTGATTACCAAGTGATAATTACTTCTAGCGACGAGTACAACCCAGAGGAGGTATGGCACCAATACAATAAGCGTTGCAATATTGAAAACAAAATTGATGAACTCAAGGTTGGTCTAGGCTTTGAAAAAATGAGTCAGGCAGAGTTGGATCGAAATATAGCCTTTATGTGGCTCAAAGTATTATCGTATAACATTCTCAACTGGTTTCGCTTGGTCTTATTGGATGGCAAAGACAGTCGTGCTGAAGTGCCAACTATCCGCCGCAAAATACTGAATGTACCTGGGAACATTGTAGGCAACGACCGTTACCGCCATATAAAGTTAGCCCCTAATCCCTGGCTACAAAAGGTTTTGAAAAATGCCAAGGAAAAACTACAAGAATTTCTCTGCACACAGGCATGGGTTGCAGTAAGTTCCGGTTAAACAAACATCGGACGACCTAAATATCTGGTGTCACTGATCCCCCAAAAGGGGTCTTATTAACTGTACCCTAAAACCTAGCCTTTATTGGGGTACTTAGGAGTAATACCATATTCCAGACGCCAAGAATTTCAGAGACCATAAAAACAGTGGTTTAATGCCCTAAAATTTGGTTATTTGAGGGATTAAGTCAAGCTCGGGAAGCTACTTTCCGATTTCAAGTTTAAATTTTCTACTTCGTTATCATCTATACTAATAAAAATTGCACCGTCTTCAGTTAAAAGATCTTTTGCTAACTTCAGTCTGGGATAAATCATATTCAACCAATCAGTATGAAACCGCCCATTACTTTCGGTGTTCTGCACAAGGCGGTTACCGTTTTCATCATACTGCCCGCTATTAGCTAGGTATTCATCTGCATCCTGAGCAAAATCATCCTCATAAATAAAATCATTCCCCGTATTATACGGCGGGTCAATATAAATCATCTTCACCTTGCCCAAATAAGTCTCCTGTAGCAGCTTAAGGGCATCCAGATTATCCCCCTCTATATACAGGTTTTCGGTGTTATCAAAATCCACACTTTCCTCCCTATAAGGGCGGAGGGTTTTGGCAATGGGGGCGTTGGCCAGTAAAATGGACTTTCTCTTATCCGGCCAGGTAAATTGGTAGCGTTCTGCCGGGCCTTCCACCAGGACGCTGGAGAGTTCCTGACGCAATACGTCAAAGTCAATGGCTTGTTCAATGATGGGAGAACCATCTTCCCTATATCCTTTAATCACTTCAGTGATGGCATTGGGGAATAACTCCCCGATTTTTTTGATATTGTCTTCCACTTTATTGATTGAGTGCATTTTCAGCTTGTCCACTTATAAAACCTCCGGGTTTTTTAAATGCAAAATTTAGAATGCAGAATTCAGAATGGGGAAACGAAAATCAAACTAATTCTGCATTCAGCATTTTGCATTCTACATTTTTTTAAACGTTGACTTGCAGATTGAAACTAATAATCGTTTCAGCTCTTCCGCATCCTTTTGAATACTTTCATATTGCGATTTAGTTATATACTCGGTTGCATGAAGTAAATTGATCCAATACAACGTCTCATTGGCTTCTTTTAAAGCAATATTCATTTTCGACCCAAAATCCGCTTTGCTTTGTCCGTTTTGCGCTTCATTTACGTTTGCACCAATGCTTGTACCGCAACGCAATAGCTGTTTTGACAGAACAAATTCCTTCTTTTCTTTACAAAGATATTGATACAATCTGACAATACGAACTGCAAATTCAAAACTCTTATCAACAATTATATTAGGCATTCATCAATTCTCCATTTGGATAAGCTTTTTCTTCAAATCTTGCAACCGGGTAAATAATTCAAATCGTTTTTTAGGCTGCTTCTCATTCCGAGAATGCCTTTCCAATTTATCGATTTCTTTCTGGAGTTTTAAGATTGATTCCTGCTTTTTCAGCCGCTCGTCAATTGACAATTCTGCATTTTGCATTTTGCATTCAACATTATTAAAGGCAATCTGCTCAATAAACCCTTCCCAGATGCTGGTGATACTGAGCCCTTTGGCAGACAGGGTAAGGTCTACCAGGGGCTGCCAGGGGGTTTTGTAGAGCTTGCCATAGTAAAGGGCCAGTTGGCCCTGGTCCTGGAACTTTAGGAGAAAGAGCAGTTTATGGGCATTTTGCCGGGCGATGTTTTCCACGATACGGTAATCCAGTTCCTGTTTTTTCAGCTCCAGGGAGAGTACGAGAATCTCTGCTACCTCCCCGCCCTGGTCCACATTTAGGGTGTCCGCTGCCAGCTTGTACTCCAGGACAATGCGTTTAACATCCGAAACAAATTTCTCTCGGACTTCACTGATTAGCGTCAGCCGCTTGTAAAAGGCTTCCTTCGGCATGGGGCGCCCCACCGCTGCGGTGCTGGGAAAGGACAGCATGCTAAATCACCACCATAAAGCAAATCAGTTCAAAGTCATCCAGGCCGGAGATGTTACCGGTGAGGAAGGTGGTTTGGCCGGTGCCAAAAAAGCTGTCTAGATCGCTTTCTTCCTTCACGGTAATAATAGAAGCAATGGCCTGCTGGAGCAGGCTGGATACCCGGTCCATCTTTTTGCCATCGCTCGTGGCTCGATTGAAGATCTGGCAGGCCTCCATGTCGGGCTTTATTTTACCCCGGGAGAGATGCCGTAGCATATCCAGGGTGGCTTTGGGTTCCAGATGGTTGCAAATAACCTCCCCATCATCGCCAATGTAGACCATATAAAAGGGGTGCAGGCGGTTTTGATTTTCAACATTAATCATTTTATTGACGTTTTTCAGCACAAAAATGACGCCGGGCTTTTCACCCCGCACCACGGCATGGATGCCGTTTGGTGTACGTTCTAACTGGGGATTGGCTTTCAGATAGGCCAGCAGGTCCATGCGGAATTCGTTGAGACCCAAATCCATAATGGAGATGCCGCTGGTCATGTCCTCTAGGTCCACCACTTCATTTTGTAGTTTTTCTAATTGTTTCCTGCGGTAAATCAAGTCACCCTTTTCTTCGGGGTTCAGGTAATCATCATCGCCGGTGGCCGTCATAACAGAAATGCGCATTCTGGCTTCCACCCGGCTTTTCAGGTTGATATAATCATCCAGGGTGATATCCGGCCAGAAGTTGACCAACTGGATGACGGCATTTTTACTACCAATACGGTCTATCCGTCCAAAACGCTGAATGATGCGCACCGGATTCCAGTGAATATCGTAATTGATGCAGTAATCGCAATCTTGCAGGTTCTGTCCCTCTGAAATACAGTCGGTGGCTATGAGTATATCAATCTCGTTCCTATCCTGCGGCATCACCAGGGCCTTTTCTTTGGAGATGGGCGAAAAGCAGGTCAAAATGTCATTCATGACGTTGCGGAATCTGGGAATGGTGGTTCTTCCCTCAATGTCCCCGGTGATTAAGGCGCTGTTTAAGCCGAACTTGGTTTTGACATACGCACTGACATTTTCGTAGAGGTACTCCGCTGTATCAGAGAAAGCCGTGAATATGAGAATCTTTTTGTTATCCCGGTTAATGGGGTTCTGAATTTTCCTCTCGATCACTTGTAGTAGTTCATTGAGCTTTGAATCATATTGGGGGGTGATATCGCCCACCATCAGGATGAGTAACTCCAATATCTCTAAATCGGCGGCTAATTCCCGCTGCCAGGATAGGTAGTCCATATCCCGTAGGTCAATTTTAAATTTCTTACCCACATTAAACATATCGATATTTTGATCATCCAGGTCCAGCTCCCCGAAATCACCCATATCCCGTACCGTTACTTCTAAACCGGGCTGATAGTTTTCAATGATTTTTAAGGTATCATAGATTTGCTCATAGATACGACGTACGGTTAGTTTAAAGGAATTCACAGAGCTTTCCATCCTTTTGAGTAAATTAATACTCATCAAACGGCGAATGCCTTCTTCACGTCCACTCTGGGACAGCCGTCTGCTGTGTTCGGAATCCAGGTCTATGTATTTGCTGAGCTTGCTGGCCAGGATATAGTTAGTTGGCGTATAAATGGACAGGTTGAGCTGCGATAGTTGTTCATAGACCTGTTCATAGTTAATGGCATTGTTTAAGGTGGTCAGTTTGGTACGCAGGGAAATGGGTTTGTTGCGTTCTGGGAAATTACCAATTTCCGTGGTGTCGTAGTAACGCTTTATGTGCTTGCGTGAGCGGGCAATTGTCACACTGTCCAGCACCTCGAAGAAGTCAAAGTCCAACTGTTTCAATAGAGAAGCGGTGGTGCGAAGTTCTGGGGGTTCCTTGCACCAGGCGTTATAGACCTTTTGGGCCATGCGAAAAATGGTATCGATATCGGTCTTGGTATCCAGCTTTTCATTGATGATTTCCGCTTTCCCTTCATAGGCCAATGCCAATTGGTTGCGCAGATCATAGAAACGGTTATTCACCGGGGTGGCAGAAAGCATTAGGACCTTTGTTTTGACACCGGGACGGATCACTTTATTAAGTAGTTTCAGGTAGCGATTTTCCTTTTCGCCATCCTCACCGGAGATGGCACCGCCGTTGCGGAAGTTATGGGATTCATCAATGACCACCAGATCGTAGTTGCCCCAGTTGATACGGTCCAGGGGCAGGCCGATGACAGAATCCCCCCGCTCCCGGGATAAATCGGTATGGAAAAGTACGTCATACCGCAGGCGGTCTTTGGCCAGGGGGTTATTGATAAGGTTGCCCCGGTAGGTCAGCCAGTTGTCCTTTAGTTTTTTAGGGCACAGCACCAGTACGCTTTTGTTGCGGTTTTCGTAGTATTTGATCACTGCCAGGGCGGTAAAGGTCTTTCCTAAACCAACGCTATCGGCTAAGATACAACCATTGTACTGCTCCAGTTTATTAATGATGGCCAGGGCCGCATCCTTTTGAAAGTTGTAGAGCTTATTCCAAATGATACTTTCCTTAAAGCCGGTGGCTTCGTTGGGCAGGACATCTTCGGAAATGTTCTCCAGAAACTCATTAAAAATGTTATACAGGGTTAGGAAATAAATGAGTTCGGCGGAATTTTCCTGGTAAACAGCAGAAATGTATTCGATCACTTCTTCGGTTACATCCTGCAGCCGATTTTCGTCATTCCAGACGCTATCGAACAGGTGCACGAATTCATTGCTGAAGGGGGCCTCCATTTTGGTGACCATGTTGTGAATATTGTTACCCCGCTCGCAGCCGATATCAACGGTGGTAAAGCCATTTATGGGCATATAGGTCAGTTGCTGAGCACCGGTATGTATGTTGAGGAACCCGCCCATCCCTTCCTGGGTGGAGTTGGATTTAAAGCGGACCTTCTTACGAATCCATTCGGCACATTCTTTAGCAATCGCCTTTTGGGTCAATTCATTGCGGAGCTTTACCTCAAATTCAGTGCCGTAGAGGCTTCTTTCTCTGTGTAAGCGGGGAATGTAGAATTCACGTTTTTCCTTTGGTGATTTTTCGGTAACAAAGGTGGGGGACGTAAAGATAAAATGTAGGGAATCGATATTACTTAGTTGTTTTTTTAGTTCTTGGTAGGCGTAAATGGAAAAACAGGCAGCGGCAATGGAGATGCGGCTCCCTGGTGTAATGGCCTGTACTAAGTCGTCCTTTACTATTTTGTTAATATTATTGAAAACTTCCATAAAGGCTCCCCCCAACCTGATTCATTTATAAATGGTACTAGTTATCCATTTCAAAAATGCGCACCATGAATGTCAATGGATGTTTGCAAACCTTGCAACAGTAACACTATATTTATTCAAGCAATATTATGTAATTCCCTTTTGCTAGGGCAATAATAATCTCTACCATTTTAGCTTTATCTTTTAGATTCTATAGGAAGTTATGGTTATTTATTAACCGTGCATAAAAAACTGCCTAACACACAATGTATTGGCAGACTGGAATCATTTTATTTTATTAATCGTTTTTACCTACAGCAATTCTGTTTCTTTTTAGCAAATTACCACCCAAAGTCTACCGGGTCCTTTCGACTAAATTGGGAGCATTGATACCCGCCCCGTTCGTAACTACCACGAGTTTTGTTTGGCCCCGTACAGGAGGACTGGTTAAAATGTTTACATTTTATGCAGAGGCTTATTACTGTAGGGTCTGGTATATCCTGGGCAACAACGGAGTTAATTTTCTTATTTTGACTAACTGGTGAGGGTGAATAGCCATTTGTATACACTTTAATTTCCTGCACAATATCTGCCAGTTGCACTGCCGTCTTACAACTCCTACATACAAATCCGTAGTTTCCGTTTATTCTTAACTTCTTGGGCTCCATCCGTTTTTTACATTGGGGACAATACACTTCCAGTTTAATTTGGAGAAAATCATTATAACTTAGTTTCCAGGTATTCTGGCAACTAACACAGAGATGTTTAATATATCCCCCACTGGAGTACTTTACAACAACAGTAGGCCGCCCACAGCATACTATTGAGGGATGATGAACTGGTTGATTATAGCTTTCCCAATAGCTTTTTGTTCTTTCGCTCTTGTAATATAATCTTTCCATTTTCTCTCACCCTAATCTCTATCTTTATTACTCTACGGCTAAATTACCTCCAAAAACAGAATACCACAGGTTTCTTTGCTACTATTTTCAATTCCTTCGGGAATTTTGGCTAATGCAGTCGATTATTCTCCTTTTCTCAAACTAAAAGCACCTGCCTTTCGGCAGATGCCCTGTAGTATCCCATATGGTTATCCTTCCCACCTAGCACAATAGCCCCTGACATCCACATGCACAAAGCACTGGCTAGGGTAAAGCCCGATTCCATCGAACCCTGCTTTCTCTGCTAAGTGGGTTATTTCCTTTGCTGTCATTTCCAGCACTCGAATATCTGCGGCCATTCCCTTTAAGTGTAAGGAATTCACCGCCCCACCTACGGCTCGGTTATGGGGCGGGCAGCGGTAGTTCGAGGCTAGTTTAAAGAGTTCCTCCATTGCTTTCCCTCCTTCGATATATGACCAAAAAAAGGGAGGCAGCCGCCTCCCTCCCTGGTTACTACTAAAGAATGTTCAATTCTGCCACATCTCGGGTGACCAGTCTAGCACCAGCTACGTTGACGAAGATTAGCTCCAATGTTTTGGTCATGGTGCATACCTCCTATTCTTTTTAAATCATCCAAATTAACTCAGTAGCTTACCCCTTATTGGTTAATTAACTCGCTGTCATCTGCCCGATATACACCAAGCAGGACGTTGTTCTGCAAACTGTTGATAGCAGTAGCCACATCATAGAGGTCTTGGTCGGTGGCTGTTACCTTCGCTTTGGAATAGGTAGTGTTGACAAAGATAGGATCTCCGCTGGCATTAACGCCTTTTTGGTATCTTAGCTTAATGCTGCAGGAATAGGGTTGTTTTACCACTGCCATTGTCCATTCCTCCTTTTGGTTTTATCGGTAGCAGGCCCGCTCCGTACAAATGAAAAAAGCCGACAGGAACAAATGTCCGGTCGACTTGGTATTATTTTACTGCTGGGAGGGCTTAGGTGTCAAGGGGTAGCCTCTGGGGGCGCCGATCTGCGGCAAAGTGCTCGTATTTCTCTGGGGTCCTGGTGCCGCTGCAGCGAACTACTGTAGTACCAAGAAGCGGTTGCCCAACCTGGCGGCAGCTGCCGCAGTCAACCCCCACCCTCCAAACCTCCCCCCCAGGCTTGGGGCCGGGAGGTTTCCGCCTTTGGTGCACAACTGAAGCTACTCCTCCCATATCTCTCCATTGTACTCTGCGCTGTAGATTAGCAATTTAATCTAGCTATATAGGCTCAATAATTATCAGATTAACTAATCTGCGAATAGCTTAAGCACTAAATTAATTTGAGTATTTTTTCTCATATAATTTTAGTCCTAATTGGGTATTTTGAGTTGCGAGGTGATTATCATCATGCAACTTATTTTTGATTCTAAGACCACACCAAAACAATACTATCAATGTGGTTATGAATATTCCTTTCCGAAGCCACATACTTGCTTACATCCAGATTGCAAAATCCCTGTACCTCCCAGGCCTCACGGATACTACATTCGCAATGTAATAACCCTTGGTTTTAATGGTCGCATCTTAATTCGTCGATATTATTGTAAGTATTGTGGCCATACTTTTTCCTATCTGCCGTCATTTTGCTTACCATACTTTCAGTATTCCTTGGTAACGATCTTCTTGGCTCTACTGTGGCATTATTTAAACCTAATTCCTCTTTTAAAAGTATTAACATCAAGGTTACAGTGGCAAAGACAACATCTGCAATTTTACCGCCGTAGATTTAAAGCTAACCTTAAATTTATCAAAGCAGTACTACGTCAAATGATGCCTCAGGTAATTCTTCCAAAGGAAGATGACATAAAAAAAGAAGCCCGAAAGGTGTTAATTATTGTGAAAACTGGATTCGGTCAAATCCAGGCCTTCTCCACAAGGTTTTTCACACAATCCAATAACACTTTTATGGCTTCTCGCAAATTAGCTTAACCTACTGAAAGTAGTTTTAAACTTAAATTTTGGTGGAGAAGGCAAAAACACAACTTTTGCGTAGGAAAGGCTATTGCTCGGTGGTATTATGCAGTTTGTGGGAGAAGTTTAACCGGTTAGACCTCCTCTGACAGTTAACACACAGGTGGAGGTGTATTTTGTTATGCTCACAGCCAAAGATAGGGAAAGTATTGCTCTTAAGAAATTTTCTTTGATTAGTCCAGTACTAAATGGCCAGGTTAAAAACCAAAAGGATTATTTCGAAACTATATGTGTTAAGCCCATTGATATGCCCTATTATGGATTCAGGATGTATTCCCCAAAAACTCTTATGTGTTGGTTAAGTGATTATCGTCGTGGGGGATTAGACTCATTAAAGCCAGGTTACCGATCGGATAAGGGTAAAAGCCGAAAGGTAAGCCTAGAGATTGCTGATGAAATTCGTAAGAAAAGAAGCCAAATGCCACGGATTACTAGCGCACTGCTCTATGAAGAGTTAGTTAAAGATAAAGTTATTCTTCCGGAAAAGTTGTCACGAGCGACTTTTTACCGTTTTCTGGTCGCTAATCCTGAACTGGCTGCAGGTAAAGATCCAGAAAACCCTGGTGAGAAGGAACTTAAACGTTTTTCTCACCAAAGAATTAATGAATTATGGCAAACTGATATTATGTTTGGTCCATATATTAGTATAGGTAAATCAAAGAAACAAGCCTACCTAATCGCATTTATCGATGATGCCTCCAGGTTGATAACACATGCACAATTCTTCTTTTTTCAAAACTTCGTAGCTCTTCGAGTAGCTTTGAAAGAGGCTGTTCTAAAACGAGGAATTCCCAAAATGATCTATACAGATAACGGAAAAGTTTATCGTAGTGATCAACTAAATATGCTTTGTGCTGGATTAGGTTGCTCGTTAATTCATACAGAACCTTTCACCCCTACGTCTAAGGGTAAAATTGAAAGGTTTTTTCATACTGTGAGGCAACGCTTTTTATCTAGATTAGACCCCACTAAATTAAAAAGTTTAGACCAACTAAATTTATATTTTTGGCAATGGCTGGAGGAAGATTATCAGCGCAAGACCCATAGTGCTTTAAATATGAGTCCATTAGATTTTTTTATGGCTCAAGTCCATAATATTAATTTTTTAGCCAACCCCCAATTATTAGAGGAGCATTTTTTATTGCTCGTTACCAGAAAAGTTAATCATGATGCGACCCTGTCTGTTGAATCTATTCTTTATGAAACGGAGCAAAGCTTAGCCAATTCACGACTAGAGGTACGGTACGACCCAGATTGGTTAGCTAATTCAAACCAACCAATTTTATTATACCGGGATGGTATGAAAGTTGGTGAGGCCAGACAAGTAAATTTTTTTGACAATGCTAGGGCTAAAAGAAAGGGTCGAGGTCGGCAATCTCAGTCATCACAGGAGTTACTGGAATCGGTTGAAACGTCGGAACAGAAAGCAACTCCTAGTATTTCTTATGCTCAAATTGATGACCAACTTAAACAATCGTCAAGAGAAGTAGGTGATCGCTAATGTTTACACAATTCTTTGGACTTAAGTTTAACCCTTTTTCTAAAGAAGTACCGGCGGACAAATTATTTATTAGCCAAGACTTATTGGAACTAGAATCGAGGTTAAAATATTTGCAAAGTACCCGTGGAATCGGGTTAGTTGCAGGTGAACCAGGTGCTGGCAAATCAACAGCTTTGAGAAAATTTGTTAATGAGTTAAACCCAGCTCTCTACAAGCATTGTTATTTTTCTTTGGCGACTGTTACTGTGTTGGAATTTTATCAGGGACTTGCCTTAGAACTTGGTGAGCAACCTAAACACAAAAAGGTAGCTATTTTCCGTCAAATTCAGGGCGCTATCAATTCTATGTACTATGAACGCCGGATTACGCCGGTAATTATCTTAGATGAAATACATTTAGCTTCAAACAAGTTGTTAGAGGATTTAAGGCTCATTTTTAACTTTAAAATGGACTCGCAAAATCCCTTTATTCTTGTCTTAGCAGGACAACCTTTAATTCGATCTAAGTTATCACTCAACATCAATAACCCACTAAGGCAACGTTTGGTAGTGAAACATATTATGCAGGGGTTAAAACCTGAAGAAATTAGAGATTATTGCACCAGCCGATTAAAGCAAGCAGGGTTAATCGAAGAGATTTTCACCGATTCAGCAATTGACGCTATCTATGCCACAACAAAAGGCTTACCACGGTTAATTAACAATTTAGTTACTAATTGTCTGCTTTACGCTTATTACAAAAAGTTAAGGCAAATTGATGAAGAGGTAGTTTACCAGGCCCAAAATGAACTTAATATTTGAACAGACTCAATCTTTGGAGACGCTGTGGTGGTTTTATCATCCCGGCGTTTTTTATATTCCTAGAGGAACGAATCTATTTTAATTTGATAAACAGACTGATTATTGCCATTACAATTTAATAATTTTTGATAGGACTATATAAAACAGAGAGTTTTTAATTTAAGAATCCTGGATGATTTAATTTGAGAATTGACAGGATATTTCTCCATTGTGTGCCGCATTCGATTTTGAAATTCGCTAATTGATGGAACATCATATTCAAATGTGATGGCCGTATTCATCACGTAATAGGCATAAATTTTTAAAAGCCTTTCTGCATCATTGATATCAGCTTTTCTTATTTTGATCTCACTCATAAACAATCCCCCCATAAGATTAAAATTTCTTACTTCTTCTTCGAACTATATTTCTTACTGCTGCGATGCCTGCCGTCATCATCTGTTACGATATTGCTTCGCTTTTTCTTTTCTTCCTGAACAGCCCTGAACTCGCTCTCTGTTATAATCGGCGGATGGCATTCTTTCATTTGATACTTATATTCCTGCGTGGCAGAATCCAAAAGCGTAACCGTACCTGTGTACTTCTCATTTTCAAGCATCTTCTCTATAGAACGCTTGCTCCACGTTCCTTTGCCGCCAGGAGAAGGAATACCTGCGTCCGATAGTTTCTTTATGATACCAAGCACACTGGCTCCATCAAGGTACCAGCGGAATATATCCCGCACCACCTTAGCCTGTTCATCGTCAATTACAAGTTCTCCATCTTTATTTTTTGTGTAGCCATACAGCTTTCTTTTGTAAAGTCCGGATGTACCGTTTGCCGCTCCGGCTCTCATTTTCAGCCTGAGCCAAGGATTCCATTACCGAAATCATAAGGTTGCTATCAACTTCATCGGTATCCAGATTATCTTGTTCAAATATTATTCTGATCCCTGCCGCCTTCAATCGATTGATTGCTGACAAGGTTTCAACCGTATCCCTGCCAAATCGACTGATGCTTTTAGTCAGGACAACGGATATATTGTGAGCTTCACATTCTCGAAGCAATCGCTCGAATTCACGACGAGGAATTTCTCCTTTCGCTGATGCGATATCTATAAAAACATCTGCCAGCCTCCATTGGCTGACATTTGCAACTGCTCTCGTCAAAGCAGAAATCTGTGCTGCAAGGCTATAAAGCTGTTCCTTTTCATTTGTACTGACCCTGCAATAGATTCCGACTTTCTTTTCCAAGCGGTCATTTCTTGCCGGAATATACCAGATTTTCGAATCCATCCGCCCACCTCCTTGTCCTGTTTTAACCTATTTTCATTCCATTTTAGCGTTAATGATAAGTAGGCTATATTCACGTTTCAAATACGCCAAAACACAATATATTGTAAGGTCGTAGTTATATAACGCTATATATTGCTTGACATCAACACTACACACTCAACATGATAGGTCCAGGGGAACATATCCACTGGCTGTACCTGCAGGGTTTGATAGCCTAACTTATCTAATACTCCCAAGTCCCGGGCCAAGGTTGCCGGGTCACAGGAAACATAAACAATCCTGGGCACCTTTGATTCACTGATAGCCGTTAAGACTTCCTTTTCACAACCTTTCCTAGGGGGATCTAAAACAACTACGTCTGGTTTTAGATCCTTGGCCATTCGGGGCAATAGTTTCTCCACGGCGCCCTGGAAGAATTTTGTATTGGTGATTCCGTTTAGGCGAGCATTTTCTTTGGCATCTGCCACCGCTGGTGGCACAATTTCCATGCCAACAACTTCAACGGTTGAGCGGGCTAAATATAGAGCGATGGTACCAATACCACAATAAGCATCTATTACCCTCTCATGTCCTTGCAATTGAGCAAACTCCTTTGCCTTTTGATATAGCTCTTCGGTCTGTAGGGTATTGACCTGGTAGAAGGAATTGGCAGATATGTTAAAATTCAAGCCGTTTAACTCGTCAACAATATATTCTTTGCCATACATTACCCGATTTTCCTCACCCAACACTATTCTTCCTGGGTTTCTGTTGATGTTGCGAATCACTGAGACAATCTTTGGCTGTCGGGCTACCAAAGCCCGAGAAAATGCATTTTCTGCCTGCCATTCTTCCGGTGAGGTTACCAGCACAACCATACACTGCCCGCTATGAAATCCCTGACGAATCATAACATGGCGCAACAGACCCCTTTTTTCCCCCCAGTGATAAGGTGTTAATTTATAACTATTAATCAATTC
Organism: Desulforamulus reducens MI-1; assembly: GCF_000016165.1. Taxonomy (GTDB): domain Bacteria; phylum Bacillota; class Desulfotomaculia; order Desulfotomaculales; family Desulfotomaculaceae; genus Desulfotomaculum; species Desulfotomaculum reducens. The sequence goes on from NC_009253.1 coordinate 2,474,375, forward strand.
TTCTAATATCGCAATAACCTGATTGATCTCTTTCTGTACCAGCAGGCAAGACTGCCCTGCTAATCCAGCAGCCAGCTCATAGCTGCCCTCTGCATAGAAGCCAAGCTTGATCCTTCCTTTTGCTTCTTTCACCTGCAGATGAATTTTGTTTCGGTAGTGCCACGGATTTCTCATACCAAGAGTAGGTAAAACCTCAACCCCTTTTAAACCACCAATTTTGAATAGGGCACTTTCAACTACAGATCTTTTATATGTCAATTGTTCTTGATAATCCAAATGTTGCAGTTGGCAGCCGCCGCAGACCTGGTAAGATTCACAATTTGGCACTATACGAGCAGTTGTTTGCTTTAAAATTTCCACCAGTTGCCCTCTGGCAAAGGACTTTTTCACTTGATTTATTCGAACTCGCACCCTTTCACCAATCAGAGCGCCCGGCACGAATACAGCCAATTTTTGATATCTGCCGACCCCTTCTCCTGAATGACCCAATCCATGTATCTCAAGATCAACAATATCGCCTACGGTTGCATTATTTCCCAAAACTTTTTACACCTCTTATTAGTGTTGTGTAACTTTTTTCTACCAAGTCACATATATATGAGTAAAGGAATAATTTCCCTTTGGAGTGGCTACTATGGCTCAGTATAAGTTGATTAGAAAAAAACGTCAACTACAGGTATCCGCCCCCTGCAATTGTTATCAGAATGACCATGTGGATTTGGTTGTCGAAGGGGCCGGGATTCGCTTATGTCGTCTTTCCAGTCTTAGTGTTCCCGCAGAAGTCTCTGCTTATATTCCCCGGGTGGAAATTCGGCACCGCACCTATCAAAATGGTGAATTGGTAAGCGAAGATGAACGGATTTATAACAGTATTACGGTAGTGCATGCGCCTAGGCATCCACTCGAAAATCCTACAAGCACCTTCCCTCATAAAGGATCCTTTCCAGCTTGGCCAGGTGGTAACAACAACACTTTAGGACCCCAGCAGGGTCCCCCAAATCCTCCAGCGTTGGAGCCACCTCCCCCGGGGAAACAACCACCTCCACCAGAGGTCCCAGTTGCCCCGGGTACTGATCAGCCGGGAGCAGCTGAACCACCTGACATTCCCTCACAACCGGAGCCCCATCCCCCTCCGGTATCTCCCCAGGGAAGGAAGCAGCCTCCCCTTCCTTCCTTACCCCGGAGATTACCGTCGGGGGGCAGTGGGCCGCTCATAACCATTAATAGGCGCCCCTTTAATAAATAGAAATATATGGGTTTACGTTATGGATTACATTTCATAAAACGTATAGATAACAAAGGACAATCAACTAACAAATCAGTTCGATTTTTCTTTGTTGATTTTTTATTTGTCGTCCTTGCGACATTGGACCAGCTATGTTACCCTTATAGTAGTAGTTATATGGGGGGTGGTAATATGCTAGGGAAAGTGAAAAAAAGCACGAGCCTATTTAGGCTTAATGACCTGGTTTTTTTACAAAAGATTCGTGATTGCAAACTTATTAAAGAAAAGTCGGAAAAGCCTAACGGTGCTGAGACGGAAATTTGCCAAGATAATGTTGATCAAACCATGTATAGGCATACAATAAAGTAGATTTCATTCCTGGGTATAAAACCTAGGGATTATTATTTTATATTCATGTCAAAATTAAACCCCAAGTTTTTAAAAAACCTGGGGTTTGCATTTATATTTTAAATTGTTTTACCAAATTCTTAAGCTGATCGGATAATTCATTTAAGGACTCAGCAGTACTAGTAACCTCCTCCATGGCAGCGGTTTGTTCTTCGGTGGAAGCAGCAACATTTTGAACCCCAGCGGAGGTTTGTTGGGCTGCTGATGCCATGTGATGAATTTGTAAAGTTAATCCCTGTACTGAAGTTATAATTTCTTCGAAAATATTCCCCACTTCTTGAATAACCACGCTACCAGTGGACACTTCTTGATTACCTTGTTCGATTTTTTCAACGGCTAGATGTGTTTCGGTCTGAATGGCATTGATTAGGCTGGATATATCTTTGGTGGCTGAGGCAGACTGCTCCGCCAGCTTTCTTACCTCTTCTGCCACCACGGCAAATCCCCGTCCTTGCTCGCCAGCTCTGGCTGCCTCAATGGCAGCGTTGAGGGCCAGTAGATTGGTCTGATCGGCGATACCGGTAATCATGTTGACAATTTTACTGATTTCCATAGACTTTTGGTTTAGTTGATGAATAACTTCGGATACTTCACCGGTTGAATGGGTGATGGCTTGGATTTGGGAAGTTACTTTATTCAGCCCTTCCTTTCCTGCATTGGCCCGATTAGCAGTGGTTTCTGAAACTGTGGATACCTCCTGAACATTGCTGTTCATCTGTTCTACCGTGGCTGCTATCTCATTCATGGTGGTGGCCGTTTCCGTAGCACCGGCAGCAGTCTGCTGGGCTTGTTCATTGAGGCCTTCAGCAACATCGGCTAGTTGGTTAGCTGTCTCGATAAGTTGGTTCAGCATGTTCTTAATATTATTTTTCATCGTGTTAAAGGCCTCTGCTAAATGTCCTATCTCATCTTGACTGCGAACCTTTATATCCTCAATGTTGATATCTCCCTGGGCTAACTTGTTAGCCCTTTCTTCGATCTCCTTGAGTGGTCCATTAATACTGCGGGTAATGTATAAGGCTGCAGCAATGCCTAGACCCACTGCCAATAAAATTACCAGTGACAGCATTAAAATAGATTGGTGATGGAGGCTGTCCCCTTCCTGACTGGCCATGGCACTGTTTTCCTGATTGTATTTGGCCATTTCCTTGGCGGCAACAGCGGCAGCATTATAAAGGGTTAAGGATTCTCCCTTCATGACTTTTAGCGCTTCTTCCTTCTGTCCACTATCACTTAATGCCAAAACTTTTTCATTTGAGCTTAAGTAGTTTTTCCATTCGGACATTAAAACAGTATACAAATTTCGATCCTGATCACTGGCAATGGATTTTTCATAGGCAGTAAAATTTGCATTAATTTTCTTTTTGTTTTCAGCAATACTCTCTTCCATTGCTTTCATTTCAGCGGTTTCTGTAGCAAGGATATGCCTATATTCACTGGTACGAATGTCCGCTATTAAGGTGTTAATTTCTTCTGCGTGTTGAACTCCCGCCAACCAGTAGTCGGCAATTTCCGTTGACTTATCGTTGATCCTGCTCATGGTAAAACTTGCATAGAATCCCAGAGAAATAATGAGACCAATTAATAGACCATAGGAAAGAAACAGTCTCTTTCTTACTGTCATATTCATTTTACCCTACCCCCTATAATTAGCTCCAATGTATTTTAATGCTGTATTTCGACAAATTAACTCATTTTCCTCCACGAAATTCCTTTAAATAAAAAACCTGGCATATTATCCAGGTTTAACATATGGGTTTCTCACCATAATCCCTTTTTAGATGGCCACAATCTGGGCATTGGGCATCCTTTTTCACTTCCACATCTGCAAAGGACATGGATCGTGCATCCATGGTTAGCAGGCGTCCGATTAAAAGCTCCCCTTGACCAAGTAGATATTTAATGACCTCCGTGGCCTGGATGGAACCAATTGTTCCGGCCACCGATCCCAGAATCCCCACTTCATCTGTGCCCTTTGGCCTTCGTTTACCGGGTAACTCCCTAAAAATACAGCGGAAACAAGGTCCCTTTCCAGGAACAATGGTCATAACCTGACCAACCATAGAAAGAACACCTCCATAGATAAATGGCTTCTTTTGATTGATGCAGGCTTTATTCAGGATATAGCGACTTTCCAAGTTGTCGGTAGCATCCACTACGATATGGTATTGCTCCACCAGTTCTTCTGCATTATCCTCCGTCATACGATGGGGGTAGGTTCTAATATCAATGTCCGGATTAATTTGCAGTAATTTCTCACGGGCGGATTCTACCTTGAAACGACCTATATCTGGCGTGCCGTGTACAATTTGTCTTTGTAGGTTGGAGCAATCCACCACATCTGCATCGATCAAACCCAGTCGTCCAATACCGGCAGCTGCCAGATAATAGGCCACCGGAGATCCTAAGCCGCCGGTTCCCACCACTAATACCGACGAATGAAGTAGTTTAAGCTGGCCTTCTTCTCCTACACCAGACAACATAATATTTCGGTGATAGCGTTTCTTCTGCTCAATGGACAAAGTCTTCGGTGCTGACTTTTCACTAGGTTGCAGAAAACAGTTCTCGATGAGGTTGGCCACACCAACAATATCATTCAGATCAAATAGCGGTATCCCCACTTCAAAGGGTAGGTCACTAACCAGGGCCACCAGTTCATCTGCCGGTAATACCGGCGAAGTGGAAACCGCTGCCCGTACCAATTCTATCTTTGGTTGAGGGCCCTTTTTAAAGCCCTCCACAATCACCAGATCCAGCCCAGAAAAATAGGGTAAAATATCTGCCAGGGGCATTTCTTGCTGTAGTTTCTTTACCAATCCAAAACCACTGGGCGTAGCCAGGGCTACCATAGCTGCACCAGCCTGTCCATGACGCCAGGTATCCTTCCCCTCAATATCAAACTCAAAGTTCCCCCTGTGATGCTTAACAGTGCCTACCCGGTAACCCCTGCCCGTTAACTCCTTCAGTAATTTCTCCAGAAAGGTGGTCTTACCAGAGTTTGAACAACCAATTAAAGATATTACAGGGGGTATTTCTTTATACCGATTGAATTTCAATGGTGTCCCCTACCTTCACCGTTCCTCCTTGTAGCACCCGAATGAAGATACCTTCCTTAGGCATAACACAGTCACCTGCCTGATGGTAAATGGCACAACGGGTATGGCATTCCTTACCAATTTGTGTAACCTCACCCAAGGCTCCTTCACCAATCTTTAGTTTGGTTCCGATGGGTAAGGAAACCAAGTCAATTCCTTCCGTGGTTAAGTTTTCGGCAAAGTCACCCGGGCCCACCTTTAAGCCCATCTGGCGCATTTTTTCGATACTTTCCAGGGCCAATAAACTAACCTGACGGTGCCAATCACCTACGTGGGCATCCCCTTCAATACCATGTTCAATCACCAATAAGCCTTCGCCAACATTTTTCTTTCTCATGCCCTTCTTAGGGCTGGTGCAAACAGCTACTATTTTTCCCATTGACTTTCTCCCTCCCGCATAAAGTCACCACTTTTGCCTCCACTTTTGCTAACTAAGCGGATGTTTTGAATCATCATTCCCTTGTCAACTGCTTTGCACATATCATAAATGGTTAGTGCTGCCACGCTAACAGCCGTAAGAGCTTCCATTTCTACCCCTGTTTTACCGCCTGTCTTGACCAAGCCACGGATTTCCACCCGATCCGGTGGTAGTATCTGAAAGTCGATATTCACACCAGTAATCATTATGGGGTGAGCCATGGGAATTAAGTTGGGCGTACTTTTGGCCGCCATAATTCCGGCAACCCTTGCAACCCCCAGTACATCCCCTTTGGCCATACCGCCCTGTTGAATTAATTCCAGTGTGGCCGGTGCCATGACAACCTCTCCCCTGACCTCGGCCACACGATGGGTTTCTTCTTTTTCTGTTATATCCACCATCCAGGCATTACCCTTGGCATCGAAATGTGTTAACTCGGACAATATTTATCCCCCTATCTGACTCATAACACGACGATCCCTCCAGCCATCTTCCATATGGTGTTGACTGGGTTTATGTCGAATTGCTTTGGTAATGATTTTGGCTAATTCTTGCCTACTAGCACCCTCTCTTAAAGGAGTTTTTAAGTCAAACTCCTGCTTGCCATAAAGGCAAGGACGTAACTGACCATTGGCAGTGAGACGCAGTCGGTTACAACCGGCACAGAAGTGTTCGCTGATGGCAGTAATAAACCCAATGGTCCCTTTGGAATTCGGCAAGCAGTAGTATTTGGCAGGACCACTGCCAGTCACCTTCACCTGTGTATCCAATAGGCCAAATTTCTGTTGCAAGCCATGCAAGATTTCCTCCGCAGCTATAAAATTCCCCACTGCCCAAGGATTGCATTCCCCAATAGGCATTAATTCAATAAACCTTACGTGGATAGGTATTTCTTTAGTTAACCGGGCAAAGTCCGCAAATTCATGGTCATTAATTCCCCGTACCGCCACCACGTTTAATTTGACCGGGTGGAGTTCCAGTTCCAGGGCCTTCTGAATACTGCGCCAAACATCATTAAACTTACCCATCCGGGTTATATCCCGAAAGGTATCCGGGTTCAGGCTATCTAAACTAAAATTTACCCGGTTCAGCCCGGCTTTTTTTAAATCTGACGCCATTTCTGCAAAGAGTACGCCATTGGTAGTCAAAGAAATATCATCAATGGCTGAGTTAGTGGAAATCTTTTCGAATAAGTTGACAATATTTTTTCTCACCAGTGGCTCCCCACCGGTGATACGGATTTTGCGAATACCAATATCAGACGCGGCATCCACCACCCGGGCAAATTCCTCCAGACTTAGTATTTCAGAGTGGGGGGTTTGTTTAACACCTTCCGGGGGCATACAGTAAACACAGCGCAGGTTGCACCGATCTGTCACTGATATGCGCAGATAGTTGATGTTTCGATTATAATTATCAATCATTGTCCAGCCCCCTTATAAGGTTAAGATAGAAGTTATATCTGTTAAATTATTAATTTCTCCTTGGGGTAAACAACTGTTTTTTATAGTTTTTTTAAGCAGAACCACCTTCACACTTCATTAGCTTTCGTTCGTTTTTAATATCAATGGGTAACCATTGGAGCAACTGGACTACGGTTTGATTCTTAGGTGTATCATAAACTTCCCGGGGCATACCGGTTTGGACAATCCTTCCTTGGTCCATTACTGATAAACGATGTGCCAGATGTGGAATTTCTGCATAATCATGGGTAACAAATAATGTCGCAATTTTAGTGCCATGTAGCAGTTTAACCAAATCAAAAAGCAGTTGTCCACGGGTGGGGCTATCTAGACCGGTAAATGGTTCATCCAAAAATAGAATTTCTGGTTCCAAGGCAAGGGCCCGGGCAATGCTTACCCGCTGGGCTTCGCCCCCAGAAAGAAACCTTACAGGTCCATTAGCCAGATGGTTAATACCAAGCTTTTCCAGCCATATATTAACCCTCTGGTGTATATACTTCTTGGGAACCTTCCTGATACGCAGCCCGGTTTCAATATTCTGTCGCACAGTCATATCCAAAAGAAGCGGTTGCTGAAATACAAAGGCCATTCTGTGACGTAAGGTAAATAAATTTTTCTTTGTGATTAGCTCTCCTTTAAAATACAACTCCCCGGAGGTAGGTTCTTGGAGCAACGCCAAAATTTGCATGAAAGAGGTTTTGCCTGCCCCGTTAACCCCTATCAGGGCGTTAACTTCCCCTTCCTCCAGGGAAAAAGCATCAATATCTAAAATTGTCCTACCTCTTTTTACATAGCGAATACCTTTTACTTCTAAAAGAGCCATCTTTACGGACACCTCCCCCGCTGCTGGGCCGTGGTTAAAACAACGGTAATCGCAAAGGAAATAATTAGTAGAATCAGGCTTAGGGCCATGCCAAACTCCTGCTGTCCCTTATTCACTGCCAAAACCGTTGCGGTGGTTAGGGTCCGGGTGTAGCCCACCAAATTACCCCCCACCATCATGGAAGCTCCCACTTCGGAAACAGCACCCCCAAAGCCAGCTATTACCGCAGCCAGCAAGCCCATGCGAGCTTCCCTAGCCATTAGCCACAGTAATTGTAGTTTGGAGGCCCCTAGGGAAAGAATTTGCAATTTTAGTTTGGGATGTAGTTGTTGAAAGGCAGCCAGGGTAAAACCCGCCACAATTGGAAAGGCAATAATGCCCTGAGCTACAATCATGGCTCCAGGCGTATATAACATACCAAGAAGCCCCAGAGGTCCGTAACGACTTAACAGTAGCCAAACCACCAAACCCACCACCACCGGCGGTAAACCCATGCCGTAATTTATCAAACTGACTAGCAGGTTTCGACCAGGGAAGGAAGTTAGGGCTAAGAAAAAGCCCATCGGTACACCTATGAAAACAGCAATTAGGGTGGCTGTGCTGGAAACCTTCAAGGTTAATAAAGCGATTTCTATAATTTCTTTATCTCCGGCTAACAACAGTTGAATAGCTATCTTTAAACCCTGCCAAAACACATCCACCTATGATCCACCACCATTATGTTTTGTTAAGCATAACGAAACCCATAGAAAGGTAGGGGTTTTACTCCTACCCTAAATTTTAAGCAAAAATTTAACCGCCCCCCACCGGTGGGAAAAGGGCCACCCGGTCACCTTCCTGCAAAACAGTTTCAAAGGACTTATGCAATCCGTTGACTAGGGTGCTAAAAACTTCTTCTTCAGGAATATTAAAATGTTTAATAATATCCAGAATGGTACTATTCTCCGGCAAACTAAGATTAATCAGTTCACCATAACGTGTGCCTGTGTATCTCTCCAAGCCAGTATAAACTCTTAATTCTATCTGCATGCCCAGTCACCTCGTTTTTGATTATAACATATGGTTCGCAATATTAATAATTATTAATTATAATCAAAATAGCTATTGGGATTTCTTATTCTTCTTTACCTGAGGTTTTTAGGACTCTTTTTTTTGAATGATTCCTAGAAATACCCGGTAGGGACCCGGGGTTCCCGGCGGTAACAGTGCCACTCGATCACCCGGAGATATGGGATGGGATAAGCCCTCTACAATACCATTAATAAAGACGGCCTCAACCTGGTTTTTACTGATATCCAGCCTTTCTAATAAAGCATAACCAGTAAGATTTTCTTCAATCTCAACAGTTGCTGGAAATGAATAACCTTTTTCTAATAATTTTTTTTGCAGAGGTCCAAATCCCCTTAATTCTATTGTTCCCATGTTACTCCCCCCTTGACCATTAGGATGTACACAGAATTACAGACGCATAATCCCAAAATATTCTTTAGGCTAAAAGAAGCCAGGTCTTAACCCGGCTTCTTTTATTATATTGAAATCCACTAGAAGTTAAATACTTCGTCCACTTCTTCTTCAGTGAAGTCCCAGGTGGTGTTGTGAGGAGGACATTCTTCTTTGAAGAATTCTGGTAACCGATCATCGGCTTTGGTGAAACCAGCCAACTCATTAAACTTACGTTCTGCCCGTAGAACGGTTTTACCTAGTTCAGTAACATCGTCAGCAGTTAAAGCTAGACTGTATTGAGCGTTGAGCATATCGATAATAGCCTGGAAGGCATCTGCGTTATCCAGGATACAGAAGGCTACAAAGAGGCAGAGACCAGTACTGTCAACTGCTGCAGTGGCTATCTGTAAGTTGCGGGAAAGTTCTACCTGACCACCTTTTTCCAACGGATCAACAAAACCACCCACTTTAAGAATGTTGGTAGCCACAGCATAACCTGCAGTGTGGTCGGCGCCCATGGGAGTGGTGGCATAGGTTAAGCCAACGCCCTTTACAGCACGGGGATCATAAGCAGGAATGGCTTGTTTCTTAACAACGGGAACTCTGGTTACACCAAAGGCTTGACCGGTAAAGGCAGCACCACTACCGATGATACGGCCTAGAGGGGTTCCTTGACCGATTTGTTTAACCAAATCGACTGCAGCAGTTGCATCGCCCCAAGGAATGATGCCAGCTTCCATAGCTACACCAATAGTTACGGAAGTTTCAATGCTGTCTACACCGATATCATCCATCAGGCGATCGCATTCGGCAATGACATCCAGATCGTTAATGCAAGCATTGGCGCCCAGGGCCCAGATGGTTTCATATTCAAAGCCACTGGTGAGATATTTACCTTCTTTATCATGGTAGTGCTGAGAACAGCGAATGACACAACCAGCATGGCAACCGTGGGAAACTTTACCGCCACGGGCTTCAATGGTAGCACTCATGGTTTCGCCACTGATGTTGTTAGCCCATTCATTGCGACCAGCACGGAAGTTTTTGGTGGGTAGACCACCGGCTTCGTTCAGGATGTTAACCAGCACGTTAGTACCAAAACCAGGCAGACCTTGGCCAGTTACAGGGTGCTCAATTAAGCCTTTAGCAAAACGTTTGGCAGCAGCCTTAAAGGCTTCAGGATTGGCAATGGGCACTCCCTTGGCTCCAGTATCATCGATAACGATGGCCTTAACTTTCTTGGAGCCCATAACAGCACCTAAGCCACCACGACCAGCACTACGGATATTGCCTTCGGGATCTTTTACCGAAATGTTAGCAGATGTCAGTTTCATTTCACCGGCAGGGCCAATGATCATGATACCGACTTTAGCACCATATTTTTCACTCAGAACCCGGATGGCCTCATAGTTGCCTTTCCCCATAATTTCCGCTGGCGCTTCTTCAAGAACCGCACCATCTACGGTTACTTTAATTACATAAAACTTATCATCGGCAGGCATTCCTTCAACTATGACACCTGCAATGCCCATTTTTGCTAACTTCTGAGCAGCGGTTCCACCGGAGTTACTTTCTTTAATACCACCGGTTAAAGGACTCTTACTTCCTACGGAAAGACGTCCGGAGTTAGCACAATTGGTACCTCCCAGCAGACCAGGCGCAAAAATTAGTTTGTTGTTGGGTCCCAGGGGATGGCATTTAGGTTCTACCTCATCAAGTACAAAGCTTGAGGTCAAGGCACGGCCAGCGAGCCCAACATACTTCTGGGGAAGCTCTTCAATCTTGGCTTCTTTGGTTGTCATGTTCACACGAAAAAGTTTTGTCATATTTAATACCCCCTCAATACTTTCTTGCTATTTTAGGCAATATAAAAAGGGTACCAGTTCATCACTAGTACCCTTCCTTTGCGCAGTGGCAGGCACGACAATTGCTCATCGCACCCCGTTTACTAATTCCCAGTAGGAATATAGTAAATCGGAAGTGTAAATATCAATATCCTTTTTCTTTTGTCTATTAAACGATAAACAAAAATCTGAATCTTACTTTAAATTAGATAATTCGACAAAAAAAAATAATATCCTGCACCCAAAGAAAGAATGTTTCAAACACACTACACTTGTCTAATTATTCTCACATTATTCTCTTAAAGCAATTTTTATGCCATCTAATTTTTCTTAATTTAATTAAAAATGAACCAATATAGCACAACTTATTGTTTCAAATGCGAACATTCGTATCATAAAGAAACATGCGACAACGAGAACCTTCCCCCTTGTCGCATTTGTCTTAACCGGAAATATTTATGTTATATTCCTTGGCCTTACGGTATAATGTGTTCCGTCCAATACCCAAGGCCCGGGCACTCATACTGACATTACCATTGAAAAATTCTAAGGTTTCTTCAATGGCCCTAGCTTCCAGTTCCTGTATCGTTAAGGGAAAAACCGTAGTAATTCCCTTCTTTCCCATGGTTCGGTGAATCGCCCGGTAAAGACCGTCCACCTTATGATAGAGGTCCAGTAATGCTTGTTGATCAAGTTGATCTAAATCCTCCGGCTTAACATTTAAAACACTGGTTGCATCACTCAGCCCTGGATGATAACTCAAAGCTTTTTTATCGGTTCGCTCATCATTTAAAAACTGCCCATTAATTTTCCCGGATAAATGCTCTGGCAGTACGGCATTTCCATCACATAGGGCCAGTGCTTGTTCCACAGAGTTGGCCAATTCCCGAATATTTCCCGGCCAATGATAGTTTAACATGGCTTCTATGCAGGATGGCGCAAAAGCGGGCACAGGACCATCATTTCTTTCCCAAAAGCGATTGACAAAGTGTTCTACAAACTGTGGGATATCTTCTAATCTTTCCTTCAGGGGCGGTAGAACCAGGCGGATTACATCCAAGCGATAGAACAAGTCCTCCCGAAATTGTTTTTGTTTTACTGCCTCTTCCAAATCCACGTTGGTAGCAGCAATTATACGAACGTTTGTTTTAACAGGTTTTTCTCCACCTACCCTGAGAAACTCTCCTGTTTCCAAAACCCTTAATAGTTTTACTTGAATGGCCAAACTGGCTTCCCCAATTTCATCCAGAAAAAGTGTACCATTGTTAGCTAATTCAAAAATTCCTTTGCGCTGGACACTGGCTCCAGTAAAGGAACCCCTTTCATGTCCAAAAAGTTCACTTTCCAACAGGTTTTCCGGCAATGCACCGCAGTTTATGGCCAGAAAAGGCTTATCACTTCGCTGGCTGGCTGCGTGAACAAAGCGGGCCAGTACTTCTTTACCTGTACCAGTTTCACCTTGAATTAAGACGTTTATATCCTTTGCTGCAATCCGTTCTGCTATGGAAACCAGTTTAATCATTTGAGGGGTTCTGCCCACTTGAAAACCGATCTTTTCGGCTACCTTGCTCCAACTGAAAGTTTCTTTATCCATTTGCCCATCTGTCATACCAAAGTTTAGAGCCTTTTCAATTAACTTTTCAATTAATAAGATATCATCAAAGGGCTTTTCAATATAGTCGAAGGCCCCATATTGAATGGCCTTAACTGCGGTTCGAGTTGTACTGTAGCCTGTCATAATAATAACTTCGCACTGGGGTTGTACATTTTTGATATGCTGTAACAAACTTAAACCATCGGCATCTGGCAGTTTTAAATCCACCATTGCCACATCGTAATGATCCTTTGCCACCAGTTCGTGGGCCTGGACCCCTGAACAGGCTACACCAACTCGATAACCCTTAGGTTTTAACAGGCGGCTAAAGAAAGTTCCAACGGATTGCTCATCATCAATAATTAAAACACCTGGTGCATTTACCACTAGGCCTCACCCCCTGTTTGCTTTAATGGCAGCATAAAATGAAAAGAACTGCCGAATCCTTGCTGACTTTCGACCTTAATGGTTCCACCGTGGGACTGGGCAATTCCCAAACTTACTGAAAGCCCCAGTCCTGTTCCTTTGCTTGCTTCTTTACTGGTGTAGAAGGGGTTAAATATCTTATTTAACCCCTCTGGATGAATACCACAGCCATTATCCCGAACTGTTAACACCACCCATTGGGTTTCCTGATCACTTTCAACGGTGGTTGAAATCCAAATACTCTTTTCACCCTCTATTTCCTCCAGGGCATCCCTGGCATTTAACAGTAAATTAATTAATACTTGTTGTATCTGGTGACCGTTAGCCATAATATAAGGAACATTCAGGTCCAAATTTTTAATAATATTAATATTGTTCCGGTTTATTTGATAATGGATCAAGCTTAATACTTTTTCAACCTGCTGATTAATATCAGTTTCGTTAAGGGCAAACTGACCTTGTCTGGAGAAAGATAATAAGTTTTGAATAATCTTTTTGCATCGCATACCGCACCCAATAATATCGTCCAGCCATTCAGACCGAGGGTCTTCCGGCCCCATATCCCTCTGCATCATCTGAGCAGTACCAATAATTACGGTCATAGGGCTGTTTAGTTCATGGGCAACCCCGGCAGCCATCTCTCCTATGGCAACCAACTTTGCCGAGTGCATTAACTGTGCTTCCATCTTTACCTTTTCGGTTACATCTTTCATATGCAATATCACTGCATATATTTCTCCATTTGTATCCACCATGGGATAATAAAAGGAATCAAAAATAGTCCCTTCATTTTGGACTTGCAGGTAAACACCCCTGCCCGTTTGATACACTTTAGCCAGTGGACAATGTTCACAGGGAATTTCTCTTTGCCAGAGAGCCTGGTAACATTGGGGGTTGACTCCATCCCCTAGGTTCATAGTAAGGGATTGAGCCTCTCGCAGATTATGCCTTAAAACTTTGTAGTTCTTATCAATAAGGATAATGGGATCTGGCACAGCCTTAAAGGTATCTTCCCACTGCTGCTTCCCCTTTGAGACCTCTTTATATAAGCGGGCATTCTCAATGCAGATGGCCAACTGGTCAGCCATCTGTTCAATAAATGTTACTTCTGAATTACCATAGGCCGAAATATGATTATCTCCCACTATGAGAACCCCAATCACTTGGCTGCGAACCAATAAAGGAACAATGGCCGTCGATTTCAGGCCCAAACTTTCTACCGGGTCCTTCCCATTCATCAAGGGACACAGTTGTTTCGATTGACTGCCTAGGTCATACAAAATTCGCTTGCACTGACTGTAGGATTGCCAAATAACCGATAGCGATGGAACCGGTTGTCCCACACAATCACTGACAGGTGTTGCAGCGGTCATAATTAACTTATCATTTTCCGCCAGTGCCAATCCTAAAAAACAGCAAGGTATAGCCTTGGGAAGTTTATTGTAAACCCGTCCTACTATATCAGCCAAAGACATATCAATATTAATATCTTTAATGATCTGGTGTAAAATTTCCATGCGATTCATTTGAATCTTAATTTGTTCATTGGACCGTTGGGCTGCCAAGTAATAATTTAATTTTGAAGAGTTAACACCAGTTAAATTTTGTATGATGGTTAGTTTATCGTCAAACATAGGTATCCCTCCTAGAGGGCTTTTCGATAAAGTGCTTCAATTTGCTCGACACTGCAATCCCGGGGATTTGTTACCAGACAGGCATCTTTAACAGCGTTGGCACTTAGTTTTTGAATATATTCTTCTTTCATCCCCACCTGTGCCAAATGCTCCGGTATCTCTATATCTCGCAGCAATTTACGCACAGCACATATTCCTTTTTCCGCTGATTTCCATTTACCTAAACCAGTTATCTGCACGCCCATTGCCTCAGCGATATTAATAAATTTCTCACCGCAAGAGATCATATTAAACTCCATTACATGGGGTAGAAGAATACCATTTGTTTCTCCATGGTGTAAATCTAACAAACCATCTACCTGATGGGTCATGGCATGGGTGGCCCCTAAAATGGCATTGGAGAAAGCCAAGCCCGCCTGAAGACTAGCCATGGCCATGGCTGCCTTCGCTTTCAGGTTTGTTTTACAGGCAACCGATTCCCTTAAGTTTGAAGCTATCAAACGGATGGCCGCTAGGGCATGTACATCCGTAAGAGGCGTAGCTGCCAATGAAACATAGGCCTCCACAGCATGGCATAATGCATCCACCCCTGTGGCAGCCGTTAACCTGGCGCTTTTAGTTTGCAGCAAATGAGGGTCCACAATGGCGATATCTGGAACTAAGGACTTAGAAATGATGGCCATTTTAACCTGCCGTTCTTTCTCCACAATCATTGAGAATTGGGAAACCTCCGCACCAGAACCCCCGGTTGTGGATACAACAACCATTGGTGGTAAGGGACAGGTAATCTTATTAACCCCTTCATAATCCTTAATTTGACCACCATTCGTGGCAATAATGGCAATGGCTTTGGCCACATCAATGGGACTGCCCCCACCCACAGCAACAATCCCATCACAGTTACTTTCTAGATAAGACTCAACCGCAGCGGCTACTTCAAGATCCTTCGGGTTGGTAGTTACATCATACCAGACCTTAGCGTCAATCCCAACCTCTTTCAAAAAGTCAAGGACTTTATCGCACCAACCGGCCTCCAAGACTCCCAGGTCGCTAACTAAAAGGGCCTTTTTAATCCCTAAACGGGCAGCACTTTCGCCCACTTGACTTAAGGCTCCCAGGCCAAATATAATTTCCGGGGCCACAAATTTACTTATATGAAGCAAACTATTCATTGGCATGGGCAAGTACCTCCGGGTAAATCTTTAAAAACAACTCTCTATCTGTGTGATTATTTATAAAATATTCTCCATAAACATAAACATCCCTGCCCTATCTAAAAGAAAACTACCTCTGGGGCGCTACCATTACTAGTTTGATTTGCCACTTTCTGTTCTTTAGGGCTATGTAAGGTAAAGATTTATTAAACATTGTACTATTCAAAAGACAAAACTTATAGAAAAAAAATAGGTGGACACTTGGTCCACCTTACAAAAAATATATATGAATGGGGTTTAGATGGAATTGACTTCCCTTATAGGGCAGTCTTGTAGATTCCAACAATATCATTCAGAGTAGCTTTTCTCGGGTTGGTTAAGGCGCAAGCATCCTTCATAGCGTTTTCTGCCATGGTCTTCAGGTCTTCTTCCTTAACACCCAGTTCAGTTAAACCTGCAGGAATTCCAACATCGGCCGATAGCTTTCTAATGGCAGATAGCGCCTTGTCCGCAGCATCACGAACAGACAATCCTTCCACGTTCTCACCCATTGCGACAGCAATATCAACAAAACGCTCGGGGCAGGCAATCAAGTTGAAGGCTTCCACATGGGGTAGCAGAATAGCGTTGCAAACACCGTGAGGCAGATTGTAAAATCCACCCAACTGGTGAGCCATTGCGTGTACGTAACCCAAAGAAGCATTATTAAAGGCCATACCACCTAAAAACTCAGCATAAGCCATCTTGTCACGGGCTTCCATATTCTCTCCGTTGGCAACTGCAGCCCGCAGATATTGTGAAATTAACTTAATAGCCATTAGGGCCGCAGAATCGGTGACTGGAGTTGCAGCGACGGATACGTAAGCTTCAATGGCGTGGGTCAGAGCATCCATACCTGTGGCAGCAGTTAATGCTGGAGGCATCCCAGCCATTAACAAAGGGTCATTAATGGCAATGTTGGGGGTGCAACGCCAATCAACAATCGCCATTTTAACATGGTTGCTGGTATTGGTAATAATGCAGAAACGGGTCATTTCAGAAGCGGTACCAGCGGTGGTGTTTACAGCAATAAAGGGAGGCATCGCCTTGCTGCTCTTGTTAATGCCTTCATAGTCGCGAATGTTACCACCATTGGTAGCAACTATGCCAATGCCCTTGGCACAGTCGTGGGAACTACCGCCGCCCAAGGAAAGGATCATGTCAGCACCGCACTCCTGATAAACTTTCAGGCCATCATGAACGTTAACATCTGTGGGATTAGGTTCTGCACCGGCATAAATGGTCACTTTAATATTCTCAGCTTCCAACATCCCTTTAATGTCATCCGCCATACCGCCAGGACGTCCAAGGAAAGCATCAGTTACAATTAAAACATTGGAACCTCCTAATACTTTAACTTGATCGGGAATCTCCTTGTGTGCACCTACACCCATCAGGTTTACTGTAGGAATAAAATAGCCAAATACTTGTTCTCCAACTGTCATGGTGAATTCCTCCTTAAGTTGTATATTTATGGCTTTAGGGATATTTCCCTTTGTCTAACTGACTAACTATATAAGCAAAGAGCATGCCAAACCTTTCAGTATTATGTGAATTTTCTAACAATATAGTAAATTTGGTTTTTTTGCACTTTTGCAACAGACTGAGCAATATTTTCTCCCGTTCTTTACCACCTTGCTGGTCAGAAAAGGAACATTGCGAATGTTTCGTTTTCTAACAGTGTGCTAACCTCGAACATTTCATAATCTGAACAATTTGTTTTTAGAAAGGAATTTCAGTTAATTTAGCGAATAGGCTTTTAAAAATATAAGGATGCGATGAGGATGAACAATAAATTTCTATTATTTGCCCTATCTTTGGGGTTAATAATCGTTGTGTTGGGTTGTGGTCCAGAAAAAATTTCATCTCCTCCCACTACTCCTCCCGAGCCCCCTCCTGCTGAAAGTATTACTATTAGTGCGGCGGGTGATTTTCTAATGCACATGCCGATTATTCACGCCGCCCAATTACCCGGTGGAAACTATGATTTTAAACCTATTTTTTCTGAGGTTAGATCTTTTCTAAGCACTGCCGAACTGACCCTGGTAAATTTAGAAACGCGATTAGCCGGAAAAGAGCAAGGTTATTCAGGCTATCCTGTCTTTAACTGCCCTGAAGAACTGGCTCAGAATATGAAAGAATTAGGCATTGACGTGGTTACTACAGCCAACAATCACAGTCTGGATCGGGGCTGGACTGGTATCGTCAAAACACTGGACCACTTGGAAGCAGCGGGTCTCCAGTCACTGGGCACCTACCGTAGTGCCGAGGATGCCCAAAGGGTGTTTTGCACCGAAATCAAAGGGATTAAAATTGGCATCCTCAATTATACCGAGAGCACCAACGGTATTCCCCTACCAAAGGGAAAAGATTATGCAGTAGATATGATTCAATCGGGTAAAATTTATCAAGACATAGAAAAGTTAAAGGCCGCCAAGACAGATGTCATTATTGCATACATTCACTTTGGAACAGAATACCAACGTCATCCCAACGAATCCCAAAGGACTTTGGTGGAGAATTTATTCAAACAAGGAGTTACGATTGTTTTCGGTGACCACGTTCATGTAATTCAGCCAATGGACTTAAAGGTCAGTTCCACCAATAATGAGAAAAAATGTTTTGTTGCTTATTCTCTAGGTAACTTTATCTCCAACCAAAGCTGGCGTTATTCAAACTGTGGTTTAATTACCAATGTTAAGCTAACCAAGGAAGCCAATAGAGTAACCATTACTAATGTTGATTATGTGCCAGTTTGGGTTGATACCTATTTTAAAAACGGACAAAAGAAATACCGGGTATTGCCAGTACAAAAGGCCATAGAAGATTTCGAAACTGGTCGGGACCCCTTGCTCACCCAGAAGGATTACCAAATCTTACAGCAGGTCTGGCAGGATACCACTGCTCTTATCACAGAGGCCTGCCCAGTTATTTCTCCGCGAAACGTTTCGGACAGTAGCCAAATATAAAGTCATTTTGAGTAATCAGCAACTTCTTTTTCCATGCTGTAACATCCCTCTTTATTTTACATAATATGGAATAAAGAATGGGGAGGGGTGAAGTATGGGATTATCAGATCATACATTGAAAAAATTGCGCATGGCTAATTTACGTCTGAAGCTAATTATAATCTCCCTTATCTGCCTTGCACTTTACATGGGGGTAACCTTGCTTGGCTTCAATCACAGTTACTCATCGGCTATGTTCCTTACTATTCACACCAATATTGAATTTTTCTGTGTATTTGTCGCTTTAGGTACTTTTACAGTAACCTGGTACTCTTACTTAAATAACTGTTCTTTTTATAGTTATTTTATTGGTCTAGGACTTTTAGCTGTGGGATTTATTGATTTATTTCATTTTTACTCCTATGAAGGGATGCCACATATTTTTGCCAATGCCTGTGCAAATCATGCAACCCAGTACCATGTCATCGGCAGGATCTTAATGGCACTAACATTCTTGACCAGTATATTCTTTTATAAAAAAGAAATTTGCTTCGTTAAACGTCACTGCCGCTTTTATTTACTGATGGCAACCATGTCATTGGTGATATTTGTGCTGGTTACTGTATCTTTTAATTCCTCCCTCTACCCGGTGATGTATGTAAAGGATGTAGGGCTTACACAGGCCAAGGTATTTATTGAATATGCTATCATTGCACTCTTGGTGGCTGCTGTACTGGGCTATCTCCGTTTATACCGTCAGCACATGGACACTTATCTGCAGCTTATTATTAGCACACTTACCATCTCTATCTTTAGTGAATTGTGCTTTATTTCCTACGGGGATGTCTATGACACATTAAATTTATTGGGTCATTTATTCCGCTTTGCTTCTTATGTTCTAATTTACGTGGCCATCTTTTTAAATAATGTCAAGAAACCCTATCTGCAATTGGTGGCTACCAGATCTGCATTGGAAAATGCTAACAACGCTCTGGAGGAGAAGGTCCAAGAAAGAACCAGGGAATTACAAGAGGCCAATGATCGGTTAGTCCAAGCTGTTACTCATGATTTTCTAACCGGCGCCATTAACCGACTGGAATTTACCAACCGCTTTAACCAATTGAAAGATATGGCTACTGAAGGTACAGTGCATTCTGTTATTGCCCTTGATTTTGATTCCTTTAAAAATATTAATGATACCTACGGCCATGGCGTGGGGGATGAATGTTTGAAAACCTTTGTTCAAGTAACGCAGGAAGTGATTCGTCCCACCGATTCTGTGGCTCGTTTCGGGGGTGATGAGTTTATGTTGTTGCTGCCAGATACCCCCAGAGAAGGAGCCAGGATAGTTGGCGAAAAAATCAGAAACCACCTGGCAAAAATAGCAAACCCACCCTTTACCGTCTCAATGGGCATAGCCCAGTGGCCCAACGATGGACGCAAGGAAAAAGATCTACTGGCCCACGCCGACGAAGCCCTTTATGTGGCGAAAGAAAAGGGGAAAAATCAGACTGTATAATGAATAACTATATAAAGGCCGGTACTGACCTTCCAGGTCAGCCGGCCTTTGTTTTAAATAAAAAAACATTCTATATATGAGTATAACTTGTATAAAATATTAAGGAAGTATCAAAAATCAACTTAGATTGGGGGTAATACAATGCCATCATCATTCCGTTTAGGCCTTTGCCAAATAACAGTAGAACCCAGCAAAGATATAAATTTATTATCTGCCAAGGAAGCCGTAAAAAACGCTGTTTCTCTGGGGTGTAGCCTGGTATGTTTACCTGAGATGTTTAACTGCCCCTACGGAAACAATTTTTTCCCCCTTTATGCGGAAGAATTCCCCTCCGGTGAAACCATCAAAACTCTGGCATCTTTAGCCAGGGAACATTCCATTTACCTGGTGGGTGGTTCTATCCCAGAGAGAGATCAAACCAATTTGTACAACAGCTCCTTTATTTTTGGTCCGAATGGCGACTTGCTAGCCCAACACAGGAAAGTACACCTTTTCGATATAGACATAGAAGGAGGCATTACCTTTAAAGAATCTGACACCCTTTCCCCCGGCAATCAAATAACCTTTTTCGATACCCCCTTTTGCCGGGTTGGTGTAGCCATATGCTATGACATACGTTTCCCTGAATTCCTTCGCTTAATGGCCCTAAAGGGAATCCAGTTGTTAATATTACCTGCCGCCTTTAATATGACCACCGGACCGGCCCATTGGGAATTAACTATGCGAGCCCGGGCCCTGGATAACCAAATCTATGTGGCAGCAATCTCACCGGCGAGAAACCCACAGGCCGACTATATTGCTTATGGCCATTCACTGGTAACAACTCCTTGGGGGGAAGTCCTGGTACAGGCTGACGAAAAACCTAGAATTATTACTGCTGATATTGATTTAGATTATCTCACTAAGGTTCGTCAACAACTTCCCTTGTTAAAACACCGTCGGGAGCAAGTTTACTGTGATAAAAAATAAGATATGAAAATATCTTCAAGAGAGGTGTACTGGATGACAAGAAAAATAATTTGTTTGGACCCGGGCCATGGCGGACAAGATCCCGGTGCCCTGGGAAATGGCTTACAGGAAAAGGATATTACACTGGAGATTGCTAAGAAGATTATCCAAAGACTTGCTGCCTATGATGTCACCGTGAAATCAACCCGGGACAGTGACACCTTTGTTTCCTTAAGCCAACGGGCGGCCTATGCCAATAATGTAAATGCTGATTATTTTGTATCCATTCATATCAACGCTGGAGGCGGCACTGGTTTTGAAAGCTTTATTTATAACGGAGAAGTAAGCTCCACCACCATAAAAACCCGTCAGGTCTTACACGATACTATCATGGCCGATATGCAGAAGTACTATATGATAGATCGGGGTAAAAAAGCAGCAAATTTTGCCGTTATTCGAGAAACCAATATGCCAGCTATATTAACTGAAAATCTTTTTATTGATAATCCGAAGGATGCATCCCTACTAAAAAACACTGATTTCATTAATGATCTAAGCACTGCTATCACCCATGGGTTGGTAAAGGGACTCAATTTAACCCCTCTAACAATTATTCCAAATCCAACCCCAGCCCCTTTGCCCACCAAACCACCTGTCACACCTCAGCCGCCCGTCTGGAACCCCCAGGCAGAGATACAGCAGTTAATTGATACAGGATTACTGGCCAATAACCATCCAGCTGACGAACATATAACTTGGGGGGAGTTTGCAACTGTTATTAATCGGTTGTTATACATTATTAAAAATAAATCATAAATCACAGTAGCTGATAAATATAATTTTTATTTATAATTACAAGTCATCTTCTAAAATAAATGATATAATATCTCTGGTGATCAAAAAGATGAACTTATCTACATTGCAAACATTTATTGTTGTCGCCGAAAAAAAGAATTTATCTTTGGCTGCCCAGGAAATCCACATAACTCAACCAGCCATTAGTAAACAGCTCAGTGTACTGGAAGCTTACTTTGGTACTGCCTTGGTGGAGCGGAAAGGAAGAGGTGTCAGCCTAACCCCTGCTGGAGAGTTGTTCTACCGTCATGCAAGGGAAATGTTGGAACAGTTGAATAAGGCTGAACGGGAAATTCGACAGATGTCTGGAGAAATTCGCGGCCGCATGATACTATGGGCCAGTACCATACCTGGACATTATATTTTACCCCCCATCATTGGGACCTTTAAAAAGGAATATCCTGATGTGCAAACCGTACTGCAGATTGGTGATTCAAAGGAAGCCATCCGCAAATTGTTGGAGGAATCCGCTCATCTGGCAGCTGTGGGTATATTGCCTAATAACAAACGTATTGAGGGAATAAAATTCTTTTCTGATGAACTGGTGGTCATTGCACCCACTGACCATCCCTTTGCAGAGTTAAATGAGGTACCCATTGAAAAGCTGGCCAAAGAACCACTAGTATGGCGAGAATTAGGGTCTGGAACCCGATCGGTGGTGGAAACCTTTTTAACTAAGGGTGGCCTTAGCACAGACAAATTAAACATCGCCCTGGAACTCGGCAGCACTGGTGCCATTGTAACGGCTGTTGAAGCTGGTGCAGGTGTCTCAGTGGTTTCCCGTTGGGCCACACTAAAGGAACAGGCTTTAAATAAAATCGCTACCTTAAAAATTAAGGATTTACCCATGCAACGTGACCTGTTTTTAGTTTACCCACGACGCAAAAATAGAAGCCCAATGATTGATGCTTTTATTAAATATGCATTAAAACAAAATCCCCCTATCTAAGGGGGATTTATGTATTATACAGATACAACTTCCTTTACTTCTGGAACCACTTGCTTGAGCGACCGCTCAATCCCATTTTTCAGGGTATATGTTGCACCGGGTCAACCACCACAGGCACCTTTTAGCTTAACCTTAACAATACCAGATGTCTCATCAACACCTACTAATTCTACGTCCCCACCATCTCTTTGCAGGAAAGGACGAACTTTTTCAAGCGCTTCTTGAACCCTTTCACGCATGGTTGTTTCACCCCCTTGTTACCCGACATAATTTAAATATCTCCATTTGGGCTAATCATTATGTCCCAAAAGATTTTTTCTAATTTCAACCTATCTTAAAAATGATTATTTTTTTCTTTTCAGGTGCCCCGAACAAGACATGACATTATAGCTCCCCCAAGTTTATGTTGAAAGTAAAAATAATCCACAGGCAACTGCTACCTGTGGTTTTGGTAAACTAGTCTACCCTTACAACTTCGGTTACACCAGGAACTTGTTGCTTAAGGACACGCTCTATACCGTTTTTCAGTGTATATAAAGCCCCGGGGCAACTGCCGCATGCGCCTCTTAATTTAACCTTTACAACACCCTTTTCGTCGCAATCTACAAATTCAACATCGCCACCGTCTCTTTGCAGAAAAGGACGTACTTGTTCTAATGCTTCTTTAACCTGCTCCTTCATTTTTCTGCCCCCCCTTAATTTACTGTTTGTTACTTTCATGATGATTTCATACAGAAATATTGTAAACTATTTCTATACAATTTTACAAGAAATATTTACTTTAGTTACCATCTCCTTCTCATTAATGCAAAAAACCAGGAAACAATACGTTCCTGGTTTTTAGGCATTAATAAAAAGTATAAAACTTTTCGTAGGTATAAGGGGCACAATCCAAATTTATCTAATTTTATATAAGAGTTACTGTAATGAGACAATAGGTACTCCGTTCTTCTATTTGCTTAATCACATTAACTTGTTCGGCTAAGGACGCATTGACCTGTGCCAACTGTTGTTGCAACTGGTCATCTGCAACTTCTGTCACCCTTTGTTCCAACTCAGCTTGCCTTTGTTTTAATGTTGTTAATATTTCTGTGGCTTGCTTATGCTGAACACTCAAATCCTTTTCCACAGGTAAATAATTTACCACTGCCCCCAGTTTTTGTAGGGAACTGCTAACTATGCCATAGGAATTCCTCGTCACTTTTATTTCCAGGGTACCACCTTCATTGGTTCCATAATAAGGTACAGTAATCGAAGCTCCATTAACTTGGACAATCTGGTTAATGGCCTTTAAAGACTCTTCAACTTGATTAACGTCCAACTTCATAGTCATACTGTTTTCAACCAAACCCTCATTGGGGCTGGGTACAAAGCTTTCTACCTGCTTAGCAGAACTCGCAATTCCCGTTTTAGCTGAAGTTTTGGGAGAATTCTTAACAGCAGAACCATTCTCTGGTTCACCGGAGTTTCCTGGGGCCATGGGAGAAACGCTGGCATTAGGTTCCTGGCCCTTTGGTGGTTCTGATTTATTGGTTTTGTTTGGTTTTGGTTCAGTTGATTGTGGTTCTTGCCCTGGGATTGGGATTGTTATACCCTGCTTAGCGGGAGTAACGGGCAACAGAGGGTGTACTTCCTTTTGCCATAAAGAAGTAACCCCCAGTGTCATAACCATTACAGCTGCCACAGCAACAGTACGGTACCAAGCACTCCTGGTAATATCTGTAATCCGGGCTAACCAACCCTTTTGTGCTATATTTGGCTCATGTGTCGATAAGTGATCAATTCTCTCCATTAGCTTTTCCCGAAAATCAACCGGGGGAGTCAGTTCAGGAAGTTCCTGCAACAAAAGCACGGTTGCTTGGAGTTCTTCAAACTCCGCCCTACATCTAAGGCAACTGGCCAAGTGTACCCGTACTTCATTGCACTCTTCTGAATTAAGTACCCCGTCCAGATAAGGGGACAGCATACCTAAAATATCGTGGCATTGCACGGAACATCCCTCCTTTACTTAGCTAGACGTTTGGCAGGAGTTATAAGTTCCATTTGCTTACTGATTTTCTCTTTTAAGGCCTGCCGAGCACGACTTAGCCGGGATTTAACTGTTCCCAAGGAACACCCTAAAATCTCTGCTATTTCCTCATAGGCCAATTCTTGAATCTCGCGCATAACAATTATTTCTCGATAGTCATCTGAGAGAGTATTCAAACACGCCTGAATCATAGCCTGGGTCTCACTACGATCCAACATTTCTTCAGGTCCTGGGTCGTTGCTGCGAATTTCATATGTATTGCTGTTATTACTGTCGCTGGAGTTATCATCCAACGAAACAGTTGGCCTACGTTGCCGTTTCCGCAGTTCATCACGACAAACATTCACAGTAATATGATAAATCCAGGTACTAAAACTGGAATCACCTCGAAAATTGGGAAGTGCCTGGTATATCTTGATAAAAGCATCCTGAGCCAGATCCGAGGCATCTGCATGATTCCCCATTAATCTGTAAGCAATTGTATAAACCTTATTCTCATATAAGCGAACTAGATGTTCAAAAGCTTCTCTATCACCTTTTTTGCTACGTTCAACAAGCAACTGATCTTCCAGGGGCAAGGGTCCCCCTCCTCTTTTGAAAGGTTTATTAATCTCTTCCAGAATATTTCAAAGTTAGCAAAAGGTTTCCAATCAACTAACCAGATAACTTAAAAATACTTTTCCAAAGTTAATCTTTCTACGCTGAGTCCTGTAATCCTTTAGCTAAAATAAGCCATCATTGGTACTACTTGCCTAGAATAAGAAAAGAGTCTGTTTAAAAAGAAAATAGTTTTCCCTTATAATAAGACGCACTTATAACACCTTTTGTAACAAAACAAATTATTTATTTTTTTATTTTTCTTGTCATAATACCAAAAAAAAATAATTTTTGCACTTGAAAATTTTTATCTATTCTCGTATAATAAATAAGCGGTCGATTTTATGCCGAAGTGGCGGAACTGGCAGACGCACTGGACTCAAAATCCAGCGGTGTAACAACCGTGCGGGTTCGACTCCCGCCTTCGGCACCAATAAAATCTAGTTTTAAAACACCAACCAATTGAGGTTGGTGTTTTTTTATTCTAACACTGCTGTCCGCAAAAATAGGAGATGACCGTCGGTCATCCCCTTGTCCAAACCGAATAATGGCAGAAAGATTAACTTATAACCTCCGGCCAATTGATCAGGGGGTTTTTTATTTTACTGATTGGTGTTGGTACAGAAGCCATTTATGAAATACTCGAATTTCTACTAGACATTGGTTTGGAACCGGTTATTAAAAACCAAGTTAATCTATTGGATACTGATTTGGATATGGTCTCTGATCTTATAGGTTCTTTTACCGCAGCATATCATGAGAGTTTTATAAGGCCGTCAATAAAGGATAGGGTATGTACCATTTTTACTAACTGGATTCTCTTAGTTTTAATACCTCCGCCTCTAGCCACTTAACGTAATTAAGGTCAGTTTTACTTTCTATGTATTCTTTGTATAACTCATTGCCTTGCCCAACTTCAAAGGGAAGTTCATTTTTAGCTTCTACAAAAAACTCTACAATTCTGTTCTCAGGGTAGAAGAATGACTCACTCCACTTTACAAATTTTCCATTCTCCCCCTCAAATACGGGTTGTTCAAATATTTTGTTGTGTGCCTCAAAATTTGTCAAATCACAAACAATATGTACCATATCTTGCTTTTCAGCAACATGTGTCAGACTTGCCATCATACCAGTTTCAAGCCCTGTGGAGTATTCCCTTATGTCCTGAGTAAAGGTTATCGTTGGTTGTTTTTCTGTAAAAGCTATAAAAGGCTTGTCATCCCTATTAATTATGTCCCAAAATTCTCTTGCCTGCAAAAAGAATCATCCCCTTCTTAATATAATTTTGCCCTATTTTACATAAATCTACCTTATGAATTATACGGAAAGTGTGACTTATTTTAAACAACTATATAGAAAAATCTGTGTTCGAAATAAGCAGGAATTGTTGTTGAAATTACTTAACAAAAAATCCTTATTATGATTTTGACAAAAAACAAAACCACTGCCAAGGGCAGCGGTATCAAAGATGCTTACTCATCCTTTAAAGGGTGACGATCCTGAATTGCCTGTTCAAAAGCTTAATTCTATATTTACCCTTCTCATAACCAATGATGTTGAGACAACCATAGTCTTGACTAATACGAAAAAGGTTTTCCAGTGGCATACCCAGCATATGACAAAGAAGCACACGGTTTACCCCTGCATGACCGGCAATTAAAATATTGCCGGTGGTTCTTTGCATTAATTCATCTAACTTAGCCAATACCCTTTGGCTGCACTGACTAAAACTTTCTCCGCCGGGTGGACAGAAGTTAGCTATGTCTTTTCCCCTTTGCATAAAATCCTGGGGAAATTTGCGGCGGATTTCTTCAAAGTATCGCCCTTCCCACTCCCCCAGGTAAATTTCCCTTAGGCTCAGGCTGACAGTTGGCCTTAGATTATGCTTTTCTGCAATTATTTCAGCCATTTGTCGTGAACGCTGTAAATCACTGCAAAAAATAGAGTTCAAGCGAACACAGCTAAGCTCCTCCTTTAGACGATTGGCTTGATTGATACCTAATTCACTGAGAGGCAGATCAAGCTGACCGATAAATCTTTTTCCACCCTTTGTTTTAATTGCTCCGTGCCTAATTAAACTTGAAATCGGAAAGTAGCTTCCCGAGCTTGACTTAATCCCTCAAATAACCAAATTTTAGGGCATTAAACCACTGTTTTTATGGTCTCTGAAATTCTTGGCGTCTGGAATATGGTATTACTCCTAAGTACCCCAATAAAGGCTAGGTTTTAGGGTACAGTTAATAAGACCCCTTTTGGGGGATCAGTGACACCAGATATTTAGGTCGTCCGATGTTTGTTTAACCGGAACTTACTGCAACCCATGCCTGTGTGCAGAGAAATTCTTGTAGTTTTTCCTTGGCATTTTTCAAAACCTTTTGTAGCCAGGGATTAGGGGCTAACTTTATATGGCGGTAACGGTCGTTGCCTACAATGTTCCCAGGTACATTCAGTATTTTGCGGCGGATAGTTGGCACTTCAGCACGACTGTCTTTGCCATCCAATAAGACCAAGCGAAACCAGTTGAGAATGTTATACGATAATACTTTGAGCCACATAAAGGCTATATTTCGATCCAACTCTGCCTGACTCATTTTTTCAAAGCCTAGACCAACCTTGAGTTCATCAATTTTGTTTTCAATATTGCAACGCTTATTGTATTGGTGCCATACCTCCTCTGGGTTGTACTCGTCGCTAGAAGTAATTATCACTTGGTAATCAAATGTCTTTAGGTCAAAGTTAAGTTGCTCACCAGATACCTTTGGTTCTTGAGTTTCACGGATAAATACAAACCTGCGGGCTTTGGACCATTTAGGCAATGGAGGAGTAATTTCTGCTGCAGCGTAGTGGTTGCTCAAAGGCTGCCATCGTTCCTGATCATCAAGGTATTTAATGACTTTTTTCATATTACTGGTGAGCTTAGCCTTACAAATATACTCAATGCCCTGTTCTTCCAGGTAGGCGAAGTTATCTTCATCAAAAAAACCTTTATCCATGCGTATGCCTTTTACGAGGATATTCTGGTTGGCTAAGATCTCTAGTGTCTCTTTAAGAAACTCCATAAATTGGCCGTTACTGGCGACATTCCCACTATATAAGCCAGCATTGACCAGTTCGCAAGTTCCGGAGATAAACGCTACTTTTACTTTGTAGGAAGGTCGCCCGTGATACCGGGGATTGTAACCGACTTTTGATCCCTCCTGTTTACCGAAAACAGTGAGGACACTGTCGTCAATATCCAGCCAGACTTCGCGGGATTGGTCGCATTTGGCCTTTAAGGATAACAGTTCCTGATTCACCAGAGACAATTGGTCTAATGCCTCCTGCTCACATATAAGAGATACAAAGTTTCGCAAGGTGCTCTCGTCAGGCACTTGTGTTACTTCCTTAATTTTCTGGTACCCAGGATCAGTTTGTAGAGCATTCATATGAGAAAACCGCAATAATCCCAATGAGAGGGCATCAATGATCGTATCCAACAACTCTGTATCAGAGTATTTACAGTTATGATGCCGCTTAAGAGAGACCCGTTTAAGCATACCGGGTAAATCAACAGCCTTCTTAAAAGCCTCTAGTATACCAAAACTTCCATAAGCGGTTACAGACGAATTGTCAAACCTAAGCGGAAGATCGCTTTTGCTAGTCTGGTGTTGTAGGGAATTTAATTTCTTTTGGTATTTGCGTTCCAAGTTACGTCGTTGTTGACGGGACATAGTTTCAAGTTGATTTGTGGTAATAAGTTGTGATACCATCATTTTAGAGGGTCACCATCCTTTGGAATGATTTGGTTTGGTCACTAAAACATTTCCAGCTAAGGAGTGGTGTACCCTTTTTTTTGCTAAAATTTTTACACGTAAAAATGACTTTGAAGCCTTGACGTTAGAGGATTTCTAAAAGTTACTTTCCGAATCCAAGTTATAAATAACTAGCATATTTTCCTCAACTTCTATTTTCATTTTTACATAATCATTTTTAACAGAATCAAAACCCATATAGTAAAGCAAATTATTATAGTTACTTCTTGTTGTCCTCACTATTAAGTCCCCATCGGAACTAAGTCCATAGTCAAAGAAGTAAAGCTTGCAATTATAATTGTTTTTAAAGAGAACTTTTTGTTCCTCAGTGAATTTTTGCAATTCTACTCCTTCCAGTTGTTTTTTAACCCTTTCTATTAGTTCTTGCATGATTCGGTACCTCCTTAAGTGCTAGGATAACTACTTACTGTATGACATAGTACAAATTATCCTTCACTAAGAATGATGGCTTTGACAACTGCTTTGTCCATAAATGCTCTGCAAGCGAACAGCTGCCAGCATACCAGGTTTTAGCATGTACCGCTTACTCCCATGTCCAATAAAATAATATTCATCCTTTGTATGGTCAAACATAAGTCGGCCGATTTGCCAACCTGTTACCCCATTATCTTCTATGAGAACTTCTAGGGGGTAACCTTCCTTTAACAAAATATCCTCACCTTCCAGGCGAAACTGTCCGCCATGGACTTGAGATAACTTTCCTTCGCTACGTTGCTGTAATAGATAGTCAACAGCTTGAGACAGAATATTTATATCATCAAGATAACTTTCACACACATCGGTTAACCTGTCCAATTCCACTTGTTTATTATTAACCAATTCTTTTACCTTAGTCATGACTGCCTCCTCATAAAAAATTAAAAACCAGGATCTCTGCAAGAAGCAGGCAGACCCCGGCCAAAAAAACACGACCAAGCATATACCGGCTCCTTTCCACACGGGAGGCCTACCAATTTCTCAGTAAACCCTAACGGCCGGGAGATCATAGCAAGTGCCTTAGACCAAGCGGCTCGGAGACAAGTTATTACACAATATAGCAAAAATCGTACCAATACGAAATGTTCCTATTTAAAACAAATTGGGGATATTCCGCACATCAAATGTTCCATTTTGGAAATAACTGTTCCAAAAACAAACGAAAAATTAGTTTCTAAAATTACATTCTATAGCAGTTTCATTATCCCTCTATCATTGTTAAATTTGCTGATAAATTATAGCAGATAGCCCCACCATTTGGTGAGGCTACGTTAAAGATCATTTGGATTCTCATAAAACTATCTATATAGAAGGTCTTTTCTTACCGCGCCGATGACCCTTAAACTCCCCTCTTTTTTTTCCCTCTATTTTACCACGGTTATCCTTGTACGGTTTCCTCATCCGGGGCTGAAAGGACTCTGCCTTCTTTGAACGAAGGGGTCTTTCTTCTGTTAATTGAACAGGTGTTCGATCCGGTTCCTTGGTTATCATCCTCAGGGCCGCCGCCACAAGGGTCGCAGCATCCTGTTCAATTAATAAATCCTCTGCCAGTCTACGATAATGTTCGAAGCCACCCTCTTCCACAACTTTTAATAATTTTTCCACAGCCAGTCGTTGTTGCCCTTCTATGACTTCTTTGATGGTGGGTATGGGTCGACGACTGATCTTGTGTTTGGTTATTCTTTCGATAAGCCTTAGATGATTCATTTCTCTGGGGGTAACAAAGGTTATGGCTTCACCTTTTTTGCCGGCTCGGCCGGTACGACCTATGCGGTGGACATAGCTTTCCGGGTCCTGGGGGATATCAAAGTTATACACATGGGTTACACCACTGATATCTAACCCCCTGGCTGCTACATCCGTTGCCACCAAAACCTCAATTATACCCTCCTTAAACTGACGCAAAACACTTTCTCGCTTGGACTGGGTAAGATCACCGTGAATACCTTCAGCAGAATAGCCCCGCTTGCTTAAGGCCTCGTAAAGTTCATCAACCCTCCGTTTGGTCCGTCCAAAAACAATGGCCAGATCCGGAGATTGAATATCCAAAAATGTAGAGAGAACTTCAAATTTTTGCTTTTCCTGTACCTCTACGTAACTTTGATCAATACTGGGTACAGTAACTTCTTTGGCCTTAATAGCAATAAACTCGGGGTTTTTTAGGAATCGTCGGGCTAATTCTTGAATGGGTTTTGATATTGTAGCAGAGAAAAGTAGGGTCTGACGTTCCTCAGGAACCTGTTGTAATATCTCCTCAATATCTTCAATAAATCCCATATTGAGCATCTCATCAGCTTCATCTAAAACCACCATGGTAAGCTCATTTAGACGAATGGTTTTTCTTTTCATATGGTCCATTAGCCTTCCCGGAGTACCGACTATGATGTGGGGTTTTTTCTTTAGGGCTCTAATTTGACGATTAATGTCTTGTCCGCCGTAAACAGGCAGGGTATGGATTCCTTTAACTTGCCCAATCCTGTTCATTTCCTCTGCCACCTGAACGGCCAGTTCCCGAGTTGGTGTTATAATGAGTCCCTGGATTGTATCTTGTTGCCGTGAAAATCTTTCTACCATAGGTATTCCAAAGGCAGCAGTCTTTCCTGTTCCTGTGTGGGCCTGTCCGATTAAGTCTCCCCCAGACAAAGCAATGGGAATAGCTTTTTCTTGAATTGGCGTAGCTTCTTCAAAGCCCATGAGCTTTATTGATTCGCTCACAGACTTACTAAGACCAAGCTCATAAAAACTGGACATAAATACACTCCTTTTTTCTTTAAGAGACTTTATTCTATAAAATGACCAGATCAAAAACGTTATATTCCTTAATTCTGGGCACCAGCATTTAATTGTACCAAAGGAGTTAACCATTTACAAATTTAAGATTACTTTTTCTCAATACCTTAGGCAAGCTTTCCCAAAACACTAAAAAGGAGGCATTGCCCCCTTCTTTAAAGTCAAACAGCATATTCATTGTCAACACCTTTAAACTGTTTAAATTTAATATAGAATGTTGTTCCCTTGGGACTTGTATCAATTTCTATGGATGCATGATGTCGCCTAACAATTCCATAGCAAACTGCCAGCCCTAAACCAGTGCCATTCTCTTTGGTTGTAAAGAACGGTGTTCCCAATTTATCCAATATTTCGGTTTCAATTCCTTTACCCGTATCGGCCATTGACAAAATAATCTCCTCTCCAACCATAAAAGTCTTGATTGTAAGGGTTCCACCAGGTGTCATGGCCTCTAAACTGTTGTGGGCAAGATTTAAAATAAGCTGTCGTATTTCCTTTTGGTTCAGTAAAATTGGAGAAATATTTGTCAACTCCCTCACCACATTGCAATCAGAATTCATGGCGTCAGCTGCGATTAAGGGGAACAAGGTGTCAATAATTGTGTTAAGGTCTTCTAGCTCCAGCTTATCCGGTTTGTTTCGGGCAGTGGATAAAAACTCTGAGATAATTGTGTTTGCCCGGTCAAGCTCCTCAATCATTAATGCATAATATTCTTGAAGCTTACCATTGTCATTTTTCTTCCCGAGCATTTGC
Source organism: Desulforamulus reducens MI-1 (assembly GCF_000016165.1). Taxonomy (GTDB): domain Bacteria; phylum Bacillota; class Desulfotomaculia; order Desulfotomaculales; family Desulfotomaculaceae; genus Desulfotomaculum; species Desulfotomaculum reducens. Next base: position 2,507,117 of record NC_009253.1, read on the forward strand.
AGGAAGCCCCTTACCGTAGTTAAGGGATTCCTTACCTCGTGGGCAATGCCTGCAGCCATCTCGCCTACCATATTCAAGCGATCCAGTCGTATCATTTCTTTTTCTAACTGTTTACGTTTGGTAATATCATTCACCACCGAAAGAAGGCAAGACTCCCCAGACAATTTAATTAATTCGGCAGAATATAACCCAACCATCCTGTTCCCTTCTCTTCCATAAAAAGTTACCTCAAGATTGTGCACGGGTTTTCCTTGTTTAATGCTATTAATAACTTCCTTTCTTTTTGACTTTATACCAATATCAATTTCCTGGGACGTATGTCCAATGACATCCTCACGTTCGTAGCCCAGGGTTTGTAAAAAACTTTTGTTGACATCAATAAAACGACCTTCATCAAGGGTGGTGATAGATACCATGCAGGGATTGGTGTTAAATGCTTTGGCAAAGCGGTCCTCCGACATACGTAAAGCTTCTTCCCTGTGCTCCCGATGAATTAAAATAACTAAAAGACGTGCAAATCTTTCTACCAACACCAGATCCCCCGGGGTATAATCCCTTTTGGCATTAGCTAAAGCAATTTGACCAACTAATTGATCGTCAATAATGGCAGGTACAGCAATAAATCTGGTTATTTTAACATGACCTGGAAGAGTAACCTGGGCTCTGTAATCTTGTTCCGGATTATTTGAAAGGAGAGATTTTTTATTCTTTAGCACCCATCCCCATAGACCTTTATATTTTATAAATACCTCTTTTCCACTATGTATGTCCCCGCCTATTCCTTTAGGCAGACATGAGATAGTTAAACACCCTGTCATAGGGTCAAGGCACCCTACATAGCCCAGTTTGCTGTCGGTAAATTTCCTGGCCTGGTCTAATATATGTTCTGTGACTTCATTGAAGGAAGCCGTTGAAATAACCTTACTGGATAACTCTGCAATGGAAGAACTGATTTCCAGTTCTCTTTTTAGTTCATTTTCTCTTTTATAAATTAGTTCCACCAGGGGGTTTAATTCCGGTAAAGAATCACTGGAAATCCTCAAGTTATTTGTGCCGATGGCATTGGCAAAATGGTTTAAATCTCTTTTGAATCTAGTAAAAAATATCCAGGATAAGAATATGCTGCCAAAAAGCATGATAAAACCGGCCAGAAGAGTGTTTTTCCTTCTGGCTAAGGCTTCTTGATAGAAACTATCCATATCTCGACTGGCCCACACATGACCAATCAGCTTGCCTTGCCGATGAAGGGGATAGACCAGGCTAAGGGTTTCATGGCTGTTTTTATGAAAAAAATCTTGATCATAGAAGTATTGCGGGTTGCCAGTTTTATAAATATCAAAATAGGGTAGCGTGTGGGGTAGTGGATAAAGCTTGCCGGTGGGGTAATCTAGATTTGAGGCCACAATACTATCCAATTCGCTGGAATAATAACCTATTATAAGATTCGTGTGACAGAAGGCAATTTGATTAATTATTGGCTGTAAAACAGAGTTGAGAATTAACAACTTTGCTTGGGGAGAAGGTTCTATATTGTATTGTTTAAGTATATCATCATAAGAACCTTGCAAAGAGCGGTTTAAATGACAAACAACGGCAAAAAGCTCCTTCTCTTTGATTATTTTTCTTTCTTCCATAAAGCTAATTTGATCGAGAATTTCCATAACTAAAATGGGTACAATGATCAAAAAAGCCATACCAAGATAAAAGCGTTTCGTTATTTGTAATGGAAATAACCTATCCCTTAGCTTTCGATACAATTCCCTACACCATCCGATAGTCAGAATTTTCATGATTATTTCGATGACTTTTATTAAATCACCTTGGTAAAATTTAATATTTTTTGTCGCAATTTATTTTTTTATATTTTAATTATTATTTTAATTTGTATTTAATGTAACACATTAGATTAATTACCATTAAACCTTTATAGCCAAACAAAAGGACTTGAAAATCAAGTCCAGATACTTTTAAAATATTATATTTTACTAATGTCCTCCTCCATTGGGATTTGATACACTAAAGGAGTTATTCCCAGGATTTGATAGATTAAAATATAATCTGGCATCTTGGTCCACACCCCAATCCCTGTTAGAACCACTTTGCTGAACTTTATTTAGGGCCTGTCTAAAGAGGGTGTTATGGGCTTCCTCGCGATTAAGTAAAAAGTCAATCATTTCTCTAACATACCTATCCCCAATTTGTCGGTGCAGGTATTCATACACAACCTTTGCCCGTTGTTCAGCAGCAATATTTGATAATAGGTCCGCTGCTAAATCGCCAGTGGCATTAACATAGGCAGCTCCCAACTGTTCAGATAACATAGCAGCATAGGTAGGATTTGGCCTTTCAACTCTAACCATTTCTAATAACCTTTTATCATGCATAAACACTTGTCATCGCTCCTTTTCAAAAATTTAAGTTCCGCCAGTTAAACCTATTGTTGCCCAAAAAAAAGATGATGTAATTAAAATGCTGTTAGAATTCATATTGACTACCATCGGCTTTTTAGTTCCGTTTAACCATACGTTATATTTTTATTTGTATCTATAACTTATTTTCATTTCTAATACAACTTCTATTATGATATGTTAAAAATATGCTAAAAAATGCTACGTCCTTCTATTTGAAGGGACAAGTTTGAGGAGGTTACCCATGCGAAAAAGCAAGTTATTTCAAGTACTACTGGGGCTTATGGTCCTGCTTATGCTGGCTGGCTGTGGTCAAAGTGAGCCAGCGAAATCAGAACCGGCCAGACAAGAAAGCACAGCTCAATCCATTAAAATTGGTGGTTCCAGTACCTTAGCACCGGTTATTGCTAAATGTGCCGATGATTTTACAGAAGAATATAAGACCTGGAACAAAGTTGATCCCAAGTTACCCGAAGAACCCATTGTCATCTTTGTGTCCACAGGTGGTTCTGGCTTTGGTGTTAAATCAGCCATTGATGGAACCGTTGATATAGGTTTAGTTTCCAGGGAAGTGAAAGATACTGAAAAAGGAAAAATGCCCAACGGTAAGATTATTAAAATGGGCTCTGATGCTTTAACCATTGCAGTTAATCCCAAAAACCCAGTTATCCAAGTGAAGCCTGATTTAACTAATGACGAGGTAAAACGCATCTTTGCCGGCGAGATTAAAACCTGGCAAGAACTAGATGCTAAGTTGCCAGCTCGCCCCGTCGTATTGGCCATTCGTGATTTGGGTGGCGGAGCCAGTCAGGTCTTTGACGAGTTGGTTATGAAAAAAACACCTATAGCTAAAGAAGCCCTCCAACTCCCCTCCATGGGTGCTCTGGCCGGAAAAGTGGCAGAAAATGCTGATGCCATTGGTTATGTATCCTTTGGCTTGGTCAAACAAAACCAAGGTAAAATCTCTGTTCTAAGTGTGGACGGTGTTACTCCTACTACAGAGTCCATTGCCAGTGGTCAATATAAAATTGCCCGTCCCCTGTTGCTGGTAACCAAGGAGCAGCCCAACGAAAGGCAACAGCTGTTTATTGATTACCTGTTATCCAAAAAGGGGTTAAAAGTTGTTGAAGACATGGGCTTTATTCCCCCTGCAAAATAAGAAATTTTCTATGGGTAGTTGAATTGTTCAACTACCCTAGATTTTTTAATAGGTGAGTGATTATGCAGTGCTTAATAAAAAAAGTTTTCACCTTTCCACCGGTACTTTCTGTTTAGTGATTGCTTGCTGTGCCACCCTGCTTTTATTGTCTTTGCTAGTCTATATGACCCTGGTCAGTTGGCCTGTGTGGTTCTCCCCGGGTCCCTGGGGGTTTTTAACTGGTACGGATTGGAACCCATTGGCTGCCCCTCCCCAATTGGGCATCGGCACCATGATCCTAAGCACTCTGTGGACTGCACTGGGAGCAGTAATTCTGGCGACCCCCATTGGTCTATGTTGTGCTATTTTCCTGGCAGAGTATGCCCCATCCTGGTTGGCTCAACTATTACGACCGGTTTTAAACGTATTAACTGGCATTCCTTCCGTGGTCTATGGCTTTTTAGGGGCCGCTGTTCTGGTAAAATACTTTGAGATTACCTTTAATATGGCCAGTGGTGAATCCTTATTTTGTGCCTCCCTGGTCCTTACTGTAATGGTACTCCCCTACATTGTTAGTGCATCGGAGTCTGCTCTGCGTGCTATCCCCCTTAAATATCGACAAACTTCTCTAGCCCTAGGAGTATCAAAACCCTACTTTACCCTTCGGGTACTGATTCCCCTGGCCAGAAATGGGTTACTAGGTGCCCTGATTCTGGCCTTTGGCCGCGCCTCCGGAGAAACAATGGCGGTATTAATGCTGGCGGGCAATACGATGGTTTTGCCTAGTTCCTGGTTTAGTAAGGGAGAGCCATTATCGGCTCTCATCGCCCTTGAGCTTGGTACTTCCGAAGTAGGAAGCCTCCACTATCAAAGCCTCTTTGCTGCGGGTCTTGTGTTGCTGCTATTTGTTCTCAGTATTAACCTTTTCTTTACCTGGTTTCGACGTGACCGCAGAAATGAGGTGGGTAAACCTTGAAACTTAGACTTATGCTGGACTTTTTTTGGTTGGCAATTTTCTGGGCAGCAGGCTTACTCCTTCTGGTGGTTCTATTTGGCATTTTAGGTTATTTGTTTTACCAAGGGCACACCTCTTTAACCCAGGATTTCTTTTTTTCCTCACCCAGAGGCTTACCCCTTGGTGCCGAAGGCGGTATCTTCCCGGCTATTCAAGGGACCCTTTTTCTTGTGGTCATTGCTGTTTTCACTGCGGTACTGCCGGGCCTTGCCACAGCCATTTACCTTGCGGAATACGCAGGAAAGAGCAAAGTTAATACAGTGATAAATTTAACAATACAGTGCATGGCAGGTATCCCTTCCATTGTTACGGGATTGTTTGGCTATGCTTTGTTTGTTGTGAAGATGGGTTTTGGCATTTCCTTACTGGCAGGGGGCCTTTCCCTAGCCATTATGATCTTTCCAGTCATTGTGGTAACCGCAAGGGATGCCCTACAGGCAGTTAATCGGGATTATAGATGGGTAGGTATCAGTCTTGGTGTTTCCCGTCGTTATCTGCTGTCCAGGGTTATTTTGCCCCAGGCAGCACCGAGTATTCTGGGAGGTCTCCTGCTGGCCATGGGGTATGCCGCCGGGGCCACCGCCCCCATAATGGTTACAGCCGCCGTCATTGCTACTCCTTCCGCCGGTAACCTTTTTGAACCAGTGATGGCTTTACCCTATCACCTTTATATACTGTTCAGCCAACAAATATCACTGGAGAAAGCCTATGGCACAGCCCTGGTACTGGTGCTTCTTCTTTTAACCTTAAATGTGATAGCCCTATGGTTTAAAAATTTAAAGAGTAAAGGGGCATAAGGAATGTCTTTAAAAACTGAAAACCTTCAGGTTTGGTTTGGCAACCAGTCTATTCTAAATTGTATCAACCTGGAATTCCCTAACAAAAATATTTCTGCTATTATGGGTCCGTCAGGCTGTGGAAAAACAACCCTTTTAAAAACCCTAAACCGTACTCTAGAATTGGAGCCAGGCTATCGATATACAGGCAGAGTGATGCTATCCGGTAAGAATATCTATGCAGAAAAAAATGTAGCAACTGTTCGCCGTAGGATCGGCCTTATCTTTCAAACTCCGGTGGCCCTGCCTTTAAGCATAAAGGAGAACGTACTTTTTGGGGTACGTTATTATGGCGAAAGGAATAAGGCTAAACTAGAAGAAATTAATGAGCAATGTCTGAAGCAGGCTGGACTCTGGAAAGAGGTAAAGGATAGGTTGGCCCAACCGGCCCGGGAACTATCCGGTGGTCAAATCCAGCGTCTTTCCATTGCTCGGGTACTGGCGGTGAACCCGGAAATCCTATTGTTGGATGAGCCCTGTTCCAACTTAGACCCCTCTTCCACCAAAATGATAGAGGATTTACTGCATGCATTAGCGAATCAATTGACTATCATTCTGGTTACCCATAACCTGTTCCAGGCCAAACGGGTAGCCCACAATACCATTTTTATGATGGATGGTCAAATTATTGAAAGTGGAGAAACAAAAAGGTTATTTAACCATCCGGAAAAACAGCAAACCTATGACTTTATTTCCGGATTAACCTGGTAAAGGAGGAATCCTATGATTTCCGTAGACATTCCCGGTTTGGGAAACATGCATATTGGTGCGCTGGTTTTGGATTATAACGGGACCATTGCCTTTGACGGTGAATTGCTGGACGGGGTATGGGAAAATCTTAATGCACTGGCCAATCAGATAAAGGTATATGTTATTACGGCGGATACCTTTGGTGAAGCAAAAATCCAATGCAAAGATTTAAAGGGTGAAATTATTATTTTAAAAAACTACCTGGGAGCGGAAGAAAAGGCAGCCTTTGTGGCATCCCTGGGTGCGGAACAGGTAGTGGCAATGGGAAATGGAGTTAATGATTGTCTGATGCTGAAAAAAGCGGCCATCGGCATAGCCATTATAGGGCATGAAGGTGCTTCAGTAAAGGCTGTTAATTCTGCTGATATTGTGGTGAAAGACATTAACGAAGGGCTGGGACTTCTGCGTAACACGAAAAGATTAAAAGCAACCCTCCGGGGATAAAGAAAACTTGGCTTACGCCATACCCCATAGAGCACGAGAGCCTTTAGGCGACGGCGTAAGCCTTAGTTGCCCTTATGCGAGTCGGAAAGTTTTATACTTTCTTATTTGCTAAAAAGCGGGCGGCCATGCCGCTCGTTTTTATTATACTATATATGAATTATTTTTATATATCCAGATACAACAAAATTAAAAGTTATTTAGCCTGTCTATACGAAAGCTTGGCATCATCGTAGCAAATTCTTATTTATACTAAGACCTGACTGCTTTCATCTATAAATAATTTTTATATATAATATTAGAGTATATGTAGTAAAATATGGTTGGGGAGAACGGGGGTGGTCCCCCCTATGGGCTGCAAACCCATGAGCCAGTCTGCGATCCAGGTTGGAGTCCGGTTCAATTCCGACTTCTCCCCTCCATCTAAAAGGAGGTCGTCCCAATGGAGGATGTTGGTACAGAAATCCATTGAGGAGTTTTCTAAGGACTCTTACAAAATAGCATACAGTAAAGAAAACTTGGCTTACGCTATACCCTATAGGGCACAAGAGCCTTTAGGCGACGGCGTAAGCCTTAGTTGCCCTTATGCAAGTCGGAAAGTTTTATACTTTCTGATTTGCTAAAAAAACCTTTGTAGTATTTTAACTACAGAGGTTTTTATTTTAACAAAGGAACAAAAGTGAAAACTTTCCGCCCATGGTTTTCTAAGGGGCTTTTGTTGTAAATTTTTTTACTAGCCAAATCAAGGCGACAATTACAAAACAAATGCCAACTGTAATAACCTCAAAATAACCTTCTAGTAATGCCTTCGCTTTTTCCCCAACGGCGATTATTAACAATACCTCCAGGTAAAACCTTGCCCCTCTGCTTAGGGCAGAAGCAATCATAAAGGTCACTTTGTTTATTCGGAATACCCCGGCCGAAATGGTAAATAATTTATAGGGGATCGGTGTAAAGCCTGCTATGGCCACAGCCCAACCACCATAGCGGTCAAACAGGTTTTGAATTTTTCCCAGGCGATCCAGGGAAACCCATCTTTCAAGTAAAGGTCTACCAGCGTACATGCCTATTAAATAACCAAAGAGACCACCAATAATTGAGGCGACCGCGGTAACCGTGGCAAACCAGAGCCCTTGTTCAGGTTGAGCAATGGCCATACCAATCAACAAAATATCCGGTGGAATTGGAAAAAAAGACGATTCAATAAAAGATAACAGGGCCAGCCCGATGCTTCCATACTCTGCAAAAAAGTCCAATAGTAGTTCCATCTATTCACCTTTACTTAACTTTTAATATTCTAAAAAATAATAAAACCTTTAACACAACCTTTTCTGTCTATTGAAAGGACTGTGTTAAAGGTAACTAAACATTATCTTACTGAAAGGTATATCTGGTGTCAATAGTGTCCTTGAACAACCTTTCATTTCTTAACAATTTAACATCTTTTCCTAGATCATTTGCAACTTAGCCCTTCTCTGTACACAAGTGATACAATTATTTCTGCTTAGGAAGGATTTTATAGAAATCCCTAGAAAGTAAATAATTAAAAATTAATAGTACTCCGAGCTTAGGCACCTAAGATAGTAATTATGGTTCTTAAGCCGTTAGGGTTTGTCTGGAAACGGGCAGGCCTCCCAATGCGGAAAGGAGAAACACATTATGCCAAATGGCGAGTCCGTGTACTGTTTTTTCTTTCTTACAGTACACGGTTTTATTTTTTGTTTTGGGGGGTGAAATACTAGCACAGCAAAAAATGTTACAAATTCAACACCGTATATTAAATACATAGGAGGTTTTATCATGAAGAATCGGTCATTAAAATATCTTGCCTTGCTGTTAACAATGCTTATGCTGGTAGTTGTCGGCTGTGCTCAGCAACAAACCCCTAAGGAAGAAGTGAAGAAGGAAGCCGCAGAACCTGCAATAAAAGATGTTATTCTAGCCACAACCACCAGTACCCAAGACAGCGGTTTACTGGATGTACTGAAACCTGAGTTTGAAAAGAAAACCGGTTATAACTTAAAAATTATTGCTGTAGGCACTGGTGCTGCCTTAAAGATGGGTGAAAAGGGTGAGGCCGATGTGCTGCTAACCCACGCTGCCAAATCTGAAAAACCCCTAGTTGATAACGGCATAGCCATAAATTATAACCAGGTGATGCATAATGACTTTATCATTGTAGGACCAGAAAACGACCCCGCAGGTATCAAAAATGCTAAAGCCACTGCAGAAGCAATGAAAATGATTGCCGATAAAGGTGCTGTCTTTGTATCCCGTGGGGATGATTCCGGTACCCATAAAAAGGAGCTGGGTCTCTGGAAAGAAGCACAGATCGAACCTAAAGGTCAAAAATGGTATCAAGAATCCGGTACTGGTATGGGTGCAACTCTCAATATCTCCTCTGAAAAACAAGGTTATACTTTGACCGACCGGGCAACTTATCTAGCTCAAAAGGACAAGGTGAAGCTTGCTATCCTCTTAGAGGGCGACAAGTCTTTATTAAATATCTACCACGTTATGAACGTAAACCCCAAGAAATTTGATAAAGTAAATGCTGAGGGTGGCAAAGCCTTTGTGGACTTTATGTTAGCCAAAGATACCCAAGAAATTATTGCTAAGTTTGGTGTTGAAAAATACGGTCAACCCCTATTTTTTGCGGATGCCAACAAATAAAACAAATACAAGCAAAGAAATTTCTCTACAGCTAGAACCACTGCTTAAAACAAGCAGTGGTTCCGTTTTTTCTAGTCACCTTAGATAAAAGGACTTAATTAATATAGTAAAAGTACAACATAAAGATAAACATTAACCCATACATGATGGGGTGAATTTCCTGGTACTTTCTCATGGCCAGTTTAATGATGGGGTACATAATAAAACCTAAGGCAATGCCTGTTGCCACACTGAAGGTTAAGGGCATCATAATGATGGTAATAAAGGCCGGCAGTGCCACATCGAATTGCTGCCATTTAATCTTATTAATTTGACTGGCCATCATGGAACCTACAATGATGAGGGCCGGCGCCGTAACCGGAGTTGTGATAACTGATAATAACGGCGAGAAAAACAGTGCTAAAAAGAAAAACGCTGCTACTACAATGGAAGAAAACCCGGTTCTGGCCCCCACTGCAATCCCAGCAGAGGATTCAATTAATGCCGTTACAGTGGATGTACCAAAGGTTGCTCCAACAACTGACGCAGAGGCATCTGCCATAAGGGCTTGACTAACCCTTGGAATCTTATTGTTTTTCATAATACCCGCCTGATTAGCCACGGCAATCAAGGTTCCGGAAGCATCAAAGAAGCTGACAAATAAAAATGTAAAAATCACTAATAGCATATCATAATTAAAAACATCCGGTATATGACTAAAGGCAACCCCAAAGGTAGGTTCTAAGCTGGGAATGCCACCTATGATAGCAACTGGTTTATCAATAATTCCCGCTACCATACCAACAATGGTGGTAACAACCATACCATAGAAAATGCCTCCCTGCCAACCCTTAACAATAAACACCACGGTAATGATAAAACCAAAAAGGGCAAGAAGTGTTGAAGGTTCTTGTAAATTCCCCAGGGAAACGTAGGTTGCCTTATGGCTTACTATTATTCCTGCATTTTTTAAACCTATAAAGGCAATAAAAAAACCAATTCCTCCAGCAATGGCATACTTTAACTCCTCAGGAATCGCATCAATAATCTTTTCCCGAATTTTAAAGGCAGTAATAGCCATGAATACAAGCCCTGAAACCAGCACCCCAGCCAGGGCAGTTTCCCAGGCTACGCCCATACCTATAACCACTGAGTAGGTAAAAAATGAATTTAGGCCAAGACTTGGTGCCAGTGCCAAGGGGTAATTGGCCAGCACACCCATAACCAGGGTTCCTATGATGGCGGAAAGGGCCGTTGCTGTAAATACCGCACCCTTATCCATTCCTGCCTCCCCAAGGATCATCGGATTAGCCACTAAAATATAACACATGGATAAGAAAGTTGTCATTCCACCAATAAATTCCGTTCTGTAGGATATACCATACTCATCAAAGCCAAAATATTTTCTCATAGTCCTTGCCCCCAGCTGTTAAAATTTTATGTCTCAATAAAAAAACTCTAATAATTGGTATAAACCAAAATACTAGAGCCTTGACCTTTAAGTATAATGTATACAGTAACCATTAGTTTACTATAGACATTAAACTCGTAGTCAAGCTATTTAAGGTAGCCTGGTAGAAACTTTCAAGCCGTATTCTTGAAAATATACGAGTTAATTTTTTTATTTATAGAGTTTTACTTTAGCAGAAACAAGGACAGTTCGTCAATGCTTATTTATACTCCTAATATGTTAAAATACGGCTCCCAACAGGAAGCCGTATTTTAATTATTTTTTGTTAAATTGCTATGGATTGTAGGGCGGACGTTACAATGTCCCGCAACCGTTCAATCTGTTCACTGGGATTAAGCAATACATGGTCAACTTTAGCCTTTATACACTCCATTAAATCATCCTTGGTAACTTGGTCCGTATAAACAATAATTAATCCACTATGTAAGTCCTTGATTTGCTGGATAAAGTCAAATCCAGTATCTTTAATTGTTTGCAAAGAGATAAAGATGATGCCCGGCCCCTTTGATACAATACTTGTAACGGCTTCACTTGTGTTGCCACACTCATAGGTAAGAAAATTAAACTGCCAAAGAAGAAGCTTCAAGTCGTATCGGGTTGCTGCATTTTTATCAATGATGAGACTAGCGTTTGTCATAAATGCAAATCCTCCTTATAAAAGGAGGGTCATGGAGTGTTAATCAGCACCCGGAGCAACTGGCTGTCATAGGTTCCCCCTTAGACCCTCTAGCTTTGCGCCCCTACCTTTCAGTAGGTTTGCCTTTCTTTATTATGTTAATTTAAATTATATAGACTTTGTTTCATCTTTAAAATAGGACATCTGTCCCGGTTCACAACCAATAGACACTCTATTTTAGCTTACCTTCGTATTACACAATTGGTTTTGATTATCAAAGGGGAATTTTATCAGAAAGATTGTACCATTAGGGCCTGTTTTTACATCCACTGAAGCATTGTGTCTCTCTGCAATGCCATAACAGATTGCCAGCCCTAAGCCAGTTCCACTATCCTTTGTGGTATAAAAAGGCGTACCTATCTTTTCGAGAACTTCGGGCTTAATGCCTTCCCCTTCATCACGAATAGATAATATGGTATGAGGTTCTTGGATATAGGTACGTATGGTAATGTTCCCTCCCCTTGACATGGCATCCAGACCATTCCGAATTAAATTGAGAATAATTTGTCTTATTTCATTTTCGTCCAACAGCAAATCGGGTACCTTGTCTAAAACTGCATAGACATACTTTTCTTCCTTTAAAGCCTGGGCTTGTAGCAAGGGCAAAATTTTCGTGACAATGGAATTGAGATTCTTCATCTCGACCCTTTCAGGTTTGTTTCTGGCCAGTGTGAGAAATTCTGTGATAATAGAATTAGCTCGATCAAGTTCTTCAATCATCAGCATGAACTGTTCTTTATAGATATCACAACTTTCTTTCTTGGTTTGAAAAAGTTGTAAAAAACCTCTTACGGTGGTTAATGGATTGCGGATTTCATGACCAATACCAGCAGCCACTTGTCCAACCAGGTTCAACCTGTCCAGTTTTTTGATTTCCTTTTCCATTTGCTTTGACTCTGTTATATCTCTAAGGGATATCAGTACACAGGAAACTCCGGTTACATCTACCACTACACCAGAACCCTGTAGCACCTTTTCCTCCCCTGAATTTGTACGTAGTATAACTTCTTTATCAGTATAATGACCTTCATTACCCAGTAGCGTTAAAAGTTCCTGTTGCAATTGTGGGTTCACCCAAAGATTAAAATCCAGAGGTGTATATCCAATGACTTCTTCTCTTCCGTAACCAAAAATCTTTTCAAAACTATCGTTAACATCGATAAACCTAAAATCATCCAGTCTATTAATGGTCTGAATGTTTGGATTGGCATGAAATACTCTGGCAAAACGCTGCTCCGATTGCTTTAATGACAACTGAGACTTTGTTAACTCTTTATTTTTACGAAAAAGAAAAACTGTTAAGAAAAATCCCGCAACACTGGTAAGCAATCCCACCCACACTAGGCCTTTGTTTATTTCATAGAAATTAGAATACTGCGTATGAACGGTTTGGTCGTTGGAGAAGATGTTTCCTTGATTTACTACAGGAGAGCCTGGTTGATCCTTTCCATTTACCTCTGCATAGCATATATGTGCGTAATATAAAATACTAAAGAGTAATAAATTGCAGAGGAATAAAACAAATATTGTTTTGTTTTTTATAATTGGACAACACAACATTGTCATCATCCTTTTTAAAAAACTTGGCTGGTGTCAAACCTATGGGGTACCAGACTTTTAGGTTCTAGGTGACGTCCTTAATAGCCCTATGCATGTTGGATATTTTCTCTTCCTATATGCCAAAAGGGTTCATACTTTTATACGTCTTATTTGTAAAATTGGATAAATGGTGAAATTTTCCTTCATGGAAAAAAGATATATATTGTCGAAGACGATATTTTCATGCCTCGTAATAAAAAACAGCCCTTTTCTATCTGAAAGGGCTGCTCCTATGGAAATTATACATAGTTTCTTCCAATATTGGCCATTGCAGAACCAATGTTCAGAAGTTGATCATAGGTAGCAACGATCTGTTCCAGGGAATTTGTTACAACCTTAATGGCCTTTTCCTGTTCCAAAATCATTACACTATCTTCTCTAAGACTATTTAAAACACTGGCAATATCTGCAAAGGCATTGGTGGCTTGTTCGGATTGCAACTTTGTTTCAGCAGCAATCTTTTTAATTTCTTCTAAGTCAGGACTCAGGGTAGTTGTTTCCCCTGTATCTTGATTGGTAGGACATTGATACTGTGATACCATATCTAAAACTTTATTGGCCAGTTCTAGTGTGTCTTTAGCAATGGTATTGGTCTCTTTAATTAGCCCCTCCAAATGTTGATTACGAACATTCATTTTTGATGTGGATCCCTTAAGGGTTAGGGTTGAAAAATTAATAGATTCCATCGAAAGCATTAACTTATTACTCATGTCCATAAGACTATTGGTTAAGGCTGGCACCTGACTCAGGAGAAAGGGGAGACACATTTCTTTTTCTGCCATACCCTGCAAACAAGCAACAGCTTTTTCCCAACAGGTATCATAACCACAGGCGCTGCAATTAACCAGATCCCTTGCACTAAGTTTACCGGTTTCCCTTAATGTTTGCCAAACTTGTTCATCAGTAAATTCCTTTTTTACAATTGGTTTTGCCTTAAAGGTGCGCTGAAAAGTTAGTTCCTTTATCTTCTGCAAAAATTCTTCATTCGGGGGGAGGTTATTGTTATTCTTAACAGTATTAAAAACCAACTGGGACCTTACCACCGATGGTTTTTCACTCACCATGCCTGGTCCCATCACACAGCCTTCACATACCAGCATATCAACAAACCGAGGTGTAAACTCTCCGCTGTCAATGGCCCTTAACACCTCAATGCAATGCCGGGCCCCTTCCACCACTACAATTTCCATGCTGGCAATATCTTCATTAATACCAGAGGTTTTTAACAGACCTCCACTGATGGGAAAAGTCCTTGCTATATCTGGTTGTGGATTTTCCCAAGGTTCTTCACTGAGCTGTTGCCATTCCATTTCTTCCTGATTATACCACTGCTCAAGTTGTTTAAAGGTAATTACTGCATCAACATAGCCACTGGTATTAGGATCGATTGATTCATTTTTTTTCGACAGACAAGGTCCAATAAATACTATTTTATAATCCGGGTAAACACGCTTTATGATCTTTGCCTGGATTAACATAGGAGAATCAATGGGGGCCAAGCAATCTAATAATTGGGGGAAATATTTTTCAACCAGTTGAACAACAGCCGGGCAAGCAGTTGATATAATTGGCTGTTTTCTACTAACTTGATAGAAATATTTTTTATATTCTCTGGCACATATTCCTGCTCCATATGCCACTTCCTGAACACTAGAAAATCCAAGTTTCTTCAGGGAGGATACCATTTTACCTGCGGATAAGGCAAAGGATGCAGAGTACGATGGAGCAACGATGGCAGCCACTTTTTTCCCTTCTGCTAGCCACTGTTGGATAATCGGCTTCTCGTCCTGGACTAATTTCGCTCCAATGGAACAGGCAAGAACGCACTGACCACAACAAAGGCACCCTTCTTCAATAATTTCCGGGAGACCTCTTTTTATAGAGATTGTTTTAACAGGGCATGCCCTCACACATGCATAACATTTTCTACAATTATCACGATCAGTCGTAATTAAGGCGATAATAATCACCCCCGGAATAAATCATTTATTAAAGACTTCGACATTATGCTAATTACCCCTCCATAGAAGAAACTATTATTGTTAAAATAGTGTGTGAAACTGGAACCATGATTGTTTACTTATTTTTGTAGCAAGAACAGTGCCATAGAAGAAAAGGCTAAATACAACAATAGACGTTAGATAAACAATCCCGGGTATGGCTGGTTGACTAAGCTTATAACTCCTAATTTATGGAATTAATATTTAATTCAAGAAATAGTGTTCCCTTTTTGTGTTCTTATACGGAACACGTGTTTAATTTATAGACAGGTGAAGAATCTGAAACCTTCTCCTCTTCCTATGATATAATGAATACCTAACAATGGGTAGGAGGTAGTTTTTGGTGGCATTATATTTAGATATCGATATTGATTATTTTATTAACCCAATCATTAAGGAATCCCGAGCAAACCACCGCCCCCTTGATGATAGGAGCTATTATATTAATGATCCATATCAACTATTTTCTATTATAAAACATAAAGAAATAGCATTGGGACAAAAACGTTATATATTCACCAACCATATGCAGAGTCATCTTAGATGGTGGTTAAATGGAAAATCTGATAATACGATCATTCATATTGATGCACACAGTGATCTTTACGGCAATCCTCGTGTTGACTTGTCGAAACTTGAAAGACTTGGTTGTCAAAACTTTCTATGGCATTCCATTCGAGAGGGCCTAATTTCTGAAATATATTGGGTCTTTCCGGATAAGGCCCTTGATCTTACAGACAATAATATTGTAATGAGTATGTTCACTGTGGATCAAATTAAAAACTATTATTTGAAGGACAATATCCTAAATATTGAAATTAATTGTCTGCTTCCGGGAGGTCAACCAAAAAACATTCTCTATCACCTATTAAAAGCAACGGACTTACCTTTATTTAATCAGAAAGCTGAGATTATTACAGTGGCTACATCCCCGGAATTTATTCCTCGTCAAGCCGATCCCTTAGTGACTTCTGTGGGTCGTTACCTTAATCTGGAAACCAGTATGCTGGAGAATATTCTTCAACAACATCTTGATATGAAGACCATAGATGAAGAATAAATTGCTTGATAGATATCTAGATGATGTTAGCGAAAGAAAAACACAGATAATCAATTTTTTTAAATATTTATTCCTTTATACAGGTCAAAATCGCTTTAAATTTACCTTAAACGGTTGACACTTTTGCTGCAATGTCCTATATTTAAATTAAGTAAACATTTTCTTCGTTAGGTGAGGCTTCTACATAGACAGATGCCACTGCCCGGAAATGTCGAGAGACTCTAACGGGTTAACAGGTATTACCGGATTAAGGTTTTACCTAATGTGGCTGGGACATTCCCAATGCCCTAGCTATGTATGTGCTAAAGCTTGTACGAGTGGGGAGGCCAATTAGCCCCTTTGGGGGTGTTCTAGACCTTCTGTTTTTTGCTGAAGGTTTTTTTATTTTTCCAATAGGAGGTGGTAAGGATGGATGACCCGTATCCCGCGACTAAAAATGCATATCCTTCTTTCATTCTTACCATAATAGGAATTACTTGGTAGGGTCCATCTTCTATTGGGGGTGATTCCATGATTAAGACTTACATGTATGATCATAACACAGATAAAATGCGACATGATGTAAGTTTAGATAACTTACACCCATTTTTAACTAATAAAAATAATTTTTTATGGGTGGATTTATATAATTTTTCTGAAGAAGAAATTAAATATGTGGCTAATGCCTTTGATTTTCACGAACTGGCCGTGGAAGACTGTATGCATTATAGTCCACGGGCAAAACTTGATAAATACGATGATTATTATTTCCTTATGATGCACGCCATTCGCTACAACGAAGAGCGTGATGAAGAGATCATGTTGGTACAGTTAAATATCTTCTTGGGTGAAAATTATGTGGTAACCGTCCACAAAAATACCTTACCCAGCTTAGGACGTATGGCAAAGATTTGCCTAAATGACTGTAAATTGTCCAATCAAGGCAGGGACTTTTTCTTATATTCAATTATCGACGGTCTGGTGGACGAGTATTTCCCGGTCTTGGACAGAATTGGCGATCGGATTGAAGATCTGGAAGATGAAATTTATGAAAAACCCAGCCGTGAAACCACTGATGAATTTTTGGCTTTAAAAAGAACCATTCTAACCATGCGCCGAGCCATTACCCCGCAGCGCCGAATTTTCTATAGTATCAGTAGCAGTTCCTTTACCATTAGTGAAGACAATCAACCCTATTATCTAGACTTAAAAGACCACCTAGAGCGAATCTCGGATACCATAGATGGTTATAAGGATCTAACTGACGGTGCTTTGGCCACCTATTCGTCTATCATCAGTGCCCGTACCACAGAAACCATGCGAGTACTGACTGTGATATCAACTATTTTTATGCCTTTAACCTTTGTAACTGGTTTTTTTGGGATGAACGTGCCTTTGCCAGATCAAACCTCCCTATGGTCCACTGTAAGTATTACACTGGGGCTTGTATTAGTATCTTTGTGGATGGTTGTACTCTTCCGCCAAAAGAAATGGATGTAATAAAATGCCTCTGCCAGATATCTGGCAGAGGCATTTTTTCGCACATAATCAGTAATAAAAAGAGGGGACTTAATAATTAATGATCTTTTCCCTTTTTGGCTTTGTCATTTCCCTTTTGTCTGTCTTTTTCTTTATCGTCCCTTTGCTTACCATTATCTTGTTGCTGACTTGGCTTAGCAGGTTTCTCATTTTTTGTACTTTCTTCATTCTGCATATAGCTTTGGCGACGGTCATCCCGTCGCTTTTGGCTTTCTATTTCCTCTTCCTCTACTTCCCCATCCCTTTCATCGTCCACTGGTTTGGCTTCTTTTTGAGACGGATGGTCAAGTATTTCTTTCCAATTTGCAAAAGATCGGTCAGGGTCTTGTTTCTTTTGTTGTCCCGGGGGAAGGATGATATTGGGTTGATTTTTCAAACTAGGTGCTCTAGTTTCTTTTTTTAGCATCTTATCGGAATCCGACTTTTCCTTTACCTTAATCTCTACTTTGCCATTCATCTTTGGGTGCGGTAGGTACTGCTGAATTTCGATTCCTTTTTCCTTCTCCAGTTGACCTAGTCCTTTTTTCTTTAAATCATCCAGACTAATATTACCGCCCCTTTGGGCACTTCCCTGATGTATTAGGTAGCGGCCCACGGATACTCCATTTTGGCTAGCCACACTGTGCTCTTGCTCTGTGGCACTTTCGATTACTATTTTAATCGGGGTTGGTAACTGTGCCACAGCAAGCTGAACGGTTGTTTCCAGCTTATCTTGTTCTACCACCGTTCGTTTCTCCTTAGTGGGAATTACTGTTGCCAGTATCACGTTATTATTACTATTTAAATAATTGCACTTAGCCGCCTCTTCCACCAAGCTTTCCACTGCCTTGTAGACTTGCATTTTTTTCGGCGTTACTTTTTCCAACAGTTCATTACCATCTTCATTAAGTCCTTTAACTTCGATCACTGTTCCAGAGTCGTTAACCGTTAGTTCTATGCTGGGGTTGATATCCAATGCTACATAGGCTGCTGCGGTATTAATGAAGAATTGGCTCCAAATACCCATAAGCAGAACTATCAGTACAGAGGCGGCGGCAATACTCTGAGTTAGCGAAGGGTGTTTTAATTCATAACCTGGGATCTCCTGGCCTAAGCTATTGTCCTTGCCGATTAGCATAACTCTAATAAAACGTCCTTCGGAGGTCATCAGCACACCAAGAGGTCCTTTCTTTTGTACTAGGATTCCCTTAACCTTTGCCATAGTTGCTTCCCCCCTTTCCTTCTGACCAACCAGTTAATTTTAAATATGAAAAGAGATAGATAAATCGGTCTCTGTGATAAAGCAAAATGGACATGGCAATGATATAGCGCCGTCCCTTTTCAAGGGTTTTACGATGCAGACCCGAAGCTAATGCCAGTTCCTTAACGGGTAGCCGACCGGTACGTAACAGCTGCTCCATAAGAGAAGTTGTTTCAGCCACTAATCTGGCCACAGAAATGAGGTTTTCTCTGGAGTCCCTGTGTTTGGGCGAAGCATCAACCAGTTCACTAACACTAATACCATACTGAGCAAGTTCCTTTTGAAATTCCAGCACTTCTTCCTGGCGCTCTTGCATTTCTGCTTCCTGCATGTATTTCTCCCAGGCCTGAGCAGTCTCATGCTGCACCGGCGCATGGTCAGCCACTTGGTATTCCAGTGGTTGATGTCTGTGCCGGGACTCTTTGCGGAAATGATCTGAAAGGCGACTCTTTATAACTAACCGGGCAAAACCAAGAAATGGAATGTTTTTCTCTTCTGCAAACCGATCAATGGCTTCGTTAAAAGCCATCAAGCCAATGCTTAATTCATCGTCACGCCCCCATTCCAGGGGACGATTACAAACCTTTATACAGGTACCTTGAATAAACGGTTTAGCACTGGCTAATAGTTCTTCTCTCACTTGCGTATCGCCATTCCTAGCCTGGTTCAGGTACAGTGCCGTATATTGTTCTAACGTCAAAGGTGGTCACTCCTCCTGACCCAACTACTCCCCCTCTGGTAACCTATCTTTTGTTATGCTATAGATTACGGTTTTATTTTTTTTTTTAAGCGGGTATTAACGGAGAGATGGGATAATAAAAATCCCCTGCTTTGTAAAAGGGGGCAGGGGATGTCCATAACTATTTTACCTGGGTTGGTAGTAAGAAGCAACACATAGAGGTATATCCATCATCCATCCTTACCAATTTCTGTTAAAGAAAAAAGGTTGATCTAGAAGGAATTATATTTCCTTTTGCATAAATTATAGTAGAGAACAGAAGTTAGAAAGGTGGCTTTTAACATTGAATACTAATCAGGCCAAAGTTAAGCTTTTTGAGCCCTATGCTGTAGGAGATATGGTGGTTTATGTGACTGGACCAAACCGGGGCTCTGTTATAGAGGCAGACTGTCGTTGGGAATTGACCACCACTGTGGATAGTTGTGACTGCTGTACCTTTCGCTGGCGCTCCTACAAGGACCCTTCTTTTAAGTGTCGGCACATACTGGCTCTGCGCCAGGTATTGGGATTGGAGTAAGGATTACTAGGACTTACAGCAGACGAAATGAGATCGCCCTCAACAAAACGTCCATGTTTTGGTTCGGCTGGCGCGTCCAGGATGGAAGTGCCTCCTCATTTCGCTCTGCTGTTTCGCCCAGTCCTGTTACCATTGCTTAGATAAGTCGCTGCACAGGGATAAACTTAAATCCCCTTGCTTATCGTTCCCTTCCCATTGCAAAACGAACCAGCGTATCGTTATTATAAGTACAACCTGCCTGCTAATTGTTTAATGGCAGCATCTCCCAGTACCCGGTATCCTTCGTGGGTGGGGTGTCCACCGTCCAGCAAGTACTGAGGATTTCCCTGGTCGGAGCCTTCTACCAACAGTGGTGTATAAAAGTCTAATGCAAAGAACCCCATCTCCTGGGCATATTGGCCGATCCACTGGCGAGTCTCACTTAATGCGTTGTTATAATCCTCGGCTTCCTGGCGGCTACCTTCATAGCATTGCAGAATTTGTTCAATATTTAAAGGAGAAGGTAAGACCATAACGGGGCAAATTCCATGCTCTAAAGCCATTCCTACCACCTGCCGGACATTCTGCTTAACCTCCCCCAGGGAAACCTTCTGCCAGCCATCATTGTGTCCCCCGGCAAAGATTAAATAGGCAGGTTTTTCTGGGATCACATCAGTCCGCATCCGTACCAGCATCTGTCCAGTAGTTTCTCCATTGATACCACGGTTCAACATTTGATACCCGGTACTTTCAATCACCCTGGTCACCCAGGAGAATGCCGGGCCATCGGGATAGCCATAGGTGATACTGTCACCTAAACAAAGGATCTTATTCCGGTATATCACCTCTTCAAAGGCTTGCACCCCTTCGGGATCCGTCAATGCAAAGGTCAGTTCATTTAAACCAGCACCTAGGGACATATGCCTTCTGGCTTCAGAAACCATGATCCGGGCCATCTCCTCCACCGAAATCTCTTGTCCTCTGGTATTTACCACTGGTAATATCAGTGCCTTTAAGCGCTGTTCTTCTGCAACCCTTAGGGCTTTAGCCGTAATTTTCCGTATTTCTTGCTGAAGGTTCTCTTTTCTATCCGCTTGCATTACTTGATCTTGTTTAGAATAAAACTGGCTAAGTACCTTTAAGTCCCCTTGGACAACACGAATCATCCTCTTCCCTCCCAGATTTACCAGTTATTATTATAGAAGTATTCTCTGTCTAAAAATGGAAACCTTTTGGTTTTTTGAAAAACATCTCTGCTAAGTCAACAGGCAACATAAAATTATTTAAAACTAGGTAGATAAACAAATTTCCTGCCTGAAAAATAAATCTATATTTTATTACGATTAAAAATAGGTAGATAATGACGAAGCATATACATACCCAATAAAAATATCAACACAGCCCACAGGTATTTGAACCCTAGTACATCCATAATCTTAGGCCAATTTTGTCCCAGCAGGGCTCCCCCACCTAGAAAGACCGTTAACCATAGTACCGCATGAATGGCATCAAAAAATAAAAATCTAAATATTGAAATACCACTGATGCCTGCCACATAGGGAGTTAGATTACCAATGGTGGGAATAAACCTCCCGCCAATAATAAAAGCCGGAGCAGACTTCACGAACAGTTCCTGGGCTTTGCTAAATCTCTCCTGGGTAAGCCGTAGGTATTTGCCCCATTTTATGAGGAAGGGTTCTCCAATATAACGACCCAGAGTAAAGGCTGTGGCGGAACCAAGCATATAGCCTGCAAGGGCCACTAACCATGCAATAAAAATATTAAAATCACCCTGACGGCATAAAAAACCTGTCAGGCCCACCAAGACACTGCCTGGAAAAGGAAGTCCCAGGGCTTCCAGGAAAACTCCTACAAACAGTCCCGGCAAGCCCAGCTTACTTAAATGTTCTAAGATTTGTTCCGTCAAATTCCTCCCCCCCGGTTTATTATGACTAGATCAGCTATTTAATATTTCCCCTTTGTGTCTGGGCATATTAAGGAAAAATAAAGGAAAGGATGGAATTATACGCCGTCTGGTAGGTTCTTCGGGACCCGCATTTTATATTTAGAAATTGAAAGGGGTTGTTGCACTCTGGTTCATTGTGCAACAGCCCCCTTCGCTTATACTATAAAACTCTGGCAACACCGCCGTAAATCAGCCCTCGCTGGCTATCCACCGTAATAATTTCATCGTCTGGTAGAATACCAGTGGCGTTATCAACGCCTACTATAACGGGTAAGCCAAATTCCAGTCCCACAATGGCAGCATGGGAAGTAAGACCACCTTCTTCCGTTATCACGGCTTTGGCTTTCTGCATAGCAGACACGAAGTCACGATCAGTGGCCATAGTCACCAAAATATCACCCGGCTGAACCTTAACCATGGCTTCCTCCGCCGTTCGACAAATCCTAACCTTACCTGTGACAGCTTTCTGGCCAATGCCTGTTCCTTTGGCCAGCAGAGTCCCCACTGTGTGAACCTTCATCATATTGGTGGTACCATGAACACCCACCGGTACACCGGCAGTAATAACAATTAGGTCGCCAGCAGTAATATGTCCGGAGGCCAGGGCCGCTTCCACGGATATATTAATCATTTCATCTGTACCATGTACATCTTCAATTAAAAGAGGAACAACCCCCCAAACCAGAGCCATTTTTCTTAACACATTGGATCTGGGTGTCACAGCAATCACAGGTACTTTGGGCCTATACTTGGAAATCATTCTGGCGGTATGTCCGCTGGCCGTCGCGGTTACAATGGCGGTTACACCCAATTCCCTAGCCACACTGCAAACGGCCTGGCTAATACCATCGGTGACCGTTCTCTGTATGGCAGCTCCTCTGATTTCCAGCAGGTCATCAAAATTTACAGCAAGCTCTGCCCGCTGGGCAATACGAGCCATGGTTTCAACGGTTTGTACAGGATACTTACCCGCAGCTGTTTCGCCGGAAAGCATAATTGCATCGGTTCCATCAAAAATGGCATTAGCCACATCGCTGGCCTCGGCCCTGGTTGGTCTTGGATTCTGGGTCATGGACTCCAGCATTTGTGTAGCAGTAATAACTGGTTTACCTGCCCTGTTGCACATTTCAATCATCGTCTTTTGTAAGACAGGTACTTCTTCTGCAGGGATTTCAACGCCCAAGTCACCTCTGGCCACCATGATACCATCTGCAACATTAATAATACCAGTCAGATTCTCCACACCCTGGCGACTTTCAATCTTAGCTATGATATCAATATCCGCATCATATTCCTCAAGGATTTGGCGAATGGCGAGGACATCCCCGGGTTTGCGAATAAAGGATGCAGCAATAAAATCTACCCTTTGCTCTATACCAAAGCGAATGTCCTCAATATCCTTTTCGGTAATCGAAGGAAGGTTTACATTTACACCAGGTAAATTAACTCCCTTCTGGTTGGAAAGTTGACCACCATTAACGACTCTACAATGAACATCTGGTCCCTCCACAGATTCCACAACCATTTCGATTAACCCATCTGCCACAGCTATCCGACTGCCAGGCTTCACATCCTTGGGCAAATCCTGATAAGTTACAGACACAATGGTATTGTCACCGGTAACCTCCCTGGTTGTCAGGGTAAATTGCTGATCCTGTTTTAGGATAACCGGCGGTTGGGCAAATTTCTTTAAACGAATTTCCGGACCCTTGGTATCTAGCAGAATGGCAATATTTTTGTTTAATTCATCTGCAGACTGGCGAATAGCAGCAATTCTCTTGGCATGGTCCTCATGGGTACCATGGGAAAAGTTTAATCTTGCAACATTCATGCCTGCCAGCATCATATTTTTCAGCGTTTCCACATCTTCACTGGCGGGACCGATGGTGCAAACAATCTTTGTACGTCTCATCCACAGAACCTCCCTTGCTAAAAACAAAAATATAGTTACTGTTTTTTCTATATGGATAATATCTTTGCTAATTCGTACATGTTCTTATTAATGGGGCTGGGTTTTCCAATGACTTCGGTTAAATCTGTGGCCACAATTTCACCGGCTTTAATGCCAACCATTTTATTGGTTTCTCCCGCCATCAACAATTCCACCGCCTTTGCACCCAATCTAGCCGCCAGAATACGATCAAAGGCGGTAGGCGTACCACCCCTCTGTAAATGTCCAAGGATAGTTACTTTGGTATCAAAGCCAATTTGTTCTTTGACTTGTCGACCAATATCAATTCCACTGGCAGCACCTTCGGCTACTAGAATGATTGAGTGAAGTTTACCTCTCTTAATGCCCCTTAAAAGTTTTTGACAAATCTCTTCAATATTAAAAGGTATCTCCGGAATTAATATACTTTCCGCCCCACCGGCCAGTCCGGCCGCTAGGGCAATATTACCCGAGTTTCGCCCCATTACTTCAATGACAAAGGTCCGTTCATGGGAAGTTGCAGTATCTCTAATTTTATTAATGGCATCCACCACGGTGTTAACAGCTGTATCAAAACCAATGGTATAATCCGTCCCAGCAATATCATTATCAATGGTTCCGGGTACACCAATCATTGGTATGCCATATTCCTGGTGCAAAATACTGGCCCCTGTAAAGGAACCATCCCCACCAATAACCACCAAGCCTTGGATACCAAAGCGTTGTATGTTTTCCATTGCCAAGGCTCGGCCTTCTTTGGTTTTAAACCTTTCGGATCGGGCAGTATGTAAAATGGTTCCCCCTCGACCAATAATATCTGCAACTGAGCCAAGATTCATGGGACCCATATCAGCCTCAATAAACCCGCTATAGCCACGCCGGATACCAATAACCTCCAGGCCATGGTAAATGGCTTTACGAACCACCGCACGTATCGAGGAGTTCATGCCCGAAGCATCCCCGCCGCTGGTTAATAGGCCTATTCTCTGCATTGAAAAAAGCCTCCTTTAAGTCCCTAAGATACACCTATAGCCTGCCGCAAAACGGCAGGCTTATCCTTTGAATATAAATGTTATTTAACCAGTTTGCCCCATTGCCCGGAATTTTGCATATCGGGACTCCACTAATTCTGCCGGGTCCCTCTCTAAAATTGCCTTTAAGTTACGTTCTAGGGATTCATCAATAAGACCGTAAGCTTTGGGCAAATCATTGTGAGCCCCACCTAGGGGCTCCGAGACAATTTCATCGATGACACCCAATCTTAACAAATCCTGAGCTGTCAGATTTAAAGCTTGGGCTGCTTCCTTGGCCTTTGTGCCGTCTTTCCAAAGGATGCTGGCAGCAGCCTCCGGGGAGCTAACAGAGAAAATGGCATGTTCCTGCATCAAAATCTTATTGGCTACACCCAAGGCCAATGCCCCACCACTGCCGCCTTCTCCAATAACAATAGAAATTACCGGTATTTTGAGAGCAGACATAGCCATAAGATTCTTAGCAATTGCCTCTCCCTGTCCCCTCTCTTCCGCACCCATGCCAGGGTATGCCCCTGAAGTATCAACAAAACAGATGACAGGGCGGTTAAATTTTTCAGCCTGTTTCATCAGACGCAAGGCTTTGCGGAAGCCCTCCGGGTGAGCCATACCAAAATTACGCTCCACATTTTCTTTGGTATCATGACCCTTTAGGTGACCGATAACCGTTACAGGGATACCTTTATACCAGGAAATTCCACCAATAACAGCAGGGTCATCACCATATAGACGATCGCCATGCATTTCTAGAAAATCCGAAAAAAGAGCATTTATATAATCCAGGGCATTGGGTCTAGCAGAATGCCGGGCAATTTGTACCTTTTGCCAGGGATTCAAGTTGCTGTATATTTTTTCTTTCATATCTCTGGATTTTTTCTCTAGTAGGATAATTTCCTCAGAAAAGTCAATCCCCTTTTCATTGGTAAATCTCTTTAGCTCTTCAATTTTAGCCTCTAACTCCAATATTGGCCTTTCAAAATCTAACGCCATACTGGCCTCCTTTAATTCGTCCCATGAAGTGAAAGAATGTTAGCCAGGGTATCTTTAAGCTGTGGACGATTCACAATCATATCGACCATACCATGCTTTCGCAAAAACTCAGCCCTTTGGAAGCCCTCGGGTAACTTTTGCCGAATGGTTTGCTCAATAACCCTAGGGCCGGTAAAACCAATTAAAGCTCCGGGTTCTGCTATAATAATATCTCCCAGAGAGGCAAAGCTGGCTGTTACTCCGCCGGTTGTGGGGTCAGTAAGGACAGCAACATACAATAATCCCGCTTCATCTAATTTAGCCAAAGCTGCAGCAGTTTTTGCCATTTGCATAAGAGATAAAATTCCCTCCTGCATCCTGGCACCACCGGAAGTAGAAAACAGAACCACCGGTAATTTCTTTTCAATGGCTCTTTCAATGGCACGGGCAATTTTTTCTCCAACCACAGATCCCATACTACCCATAATAAAATGCGAGTCCATAACACCAATGACCACAGGATTTCCGCCTATGGTACCTTCGCCGGTTACTACGGCTTCCTTCAATTCAGTTGCTTTTTGAGCAGACTGTATTTTTTCCTGATAATCTGGAAAATTCAATGGATTCAATGTAATTAACTCATTGTCACGTTCCTGAAAAGAACCTTCATCTAGGGTCATATGAATACGCTCTTGCGCATTTAACCTAAAATGAAAATTGCACTTATGACATACCTTAAAATTTTTATCCAATTCCTTTGTATAAAGAATTTCATTGCAGCGAGAACATTTTACCCATAAACCTTCTGGAATGTCTCTTCTTTCGTTGCCTTGAGTCGTTTCTGTTTTTTCGGGACGTACAGTTACATATTTAGGTTTGCGAAATATTTCTAGGACCAAAACTCACCTCTCCCTTAGTTCCCCGTAGCTTTATACTGTATTGATAATTTCCAATGCCTCATCCAGCTCTGATTCCGGTACTAAGATTTCTACCGATCCATTATCATTGCCGTTCGGCAGTCCGATATTGCGTAATTTTACTAGCAAACCTTCATTTACTAACGCATTCTGTAATTTTTCGGCTTGTTTACGATTGGGCGCAATATATACTACCGTCCACACTTGTTAAAGGCCCCCTTGAATTACAAAATAGAATAAGTCAATATTCGTTATAGTTGTTTCTATCAAGTGCCCAGGTAATCCTCTTTTTTTTTTAGAAAAACTTGCCTTACGACAAAGCCTTTGCCACGCCTACAGCAAAAATAAGTAAAAGATTTATTTACCCAGAGTAGCCAGATTAGTTTTATATCTCATGCCTAAAAACAAGTATATCCAGAGATACGTCTCTGGATACTGTCCCACGGAATACCGGAAAAAACAAATTATATTTTACTCATCTGTTCGAATTTTCCCATGCTTGGTCATAACTTCTGCACGACCACGAATTTTAATCGCCGAGGTATGCTCTGTAAATTGGGCAATCATAACTTCACCTTTATCAAGTTTTTCAGTATGATGGAATTTTGTTACGCCACCTCGAGTTAAACCAATAAGGGTTACTCCATTTTCTAAGGCTTTAACCACCACATAATCGCCCACTATATCCAACTTTTCTACCATGCTGTTCACCCCAGTAGTTTCCTCTTTTTTACAGTAAAAACATCATATCATAGATACTAATATTTGACAAGCTTGCCCCTTGGTGTTTGAACGATTCCCATTATATTTCTTCCCTGCCGCAATCCCAACAGAGCAAAAGTTGAATATTTTGTAATCTCCCATAAACGATCAGCTTATCTTCCTCCAGCAAAATTTGAGATCCCCTAGGAGAATGCAAAAATTCTTCTTCCCTTTCCAGGGCTAATATAAAGAGTTCATGATCTCGTATTTTACTTTCAGCAATACTCTTTCCTACTAGAGGATTATTCTTTTTTAACTTTACTTCTGCCACTCCATACTGCCTATCTAAATGCAATACTTCCTCCACAGTCCTTTTTTGTAAGGTCCTATGGCGAGACAATTGCTTTTCAATGCCTTTATCAAAACTACCACGAATCTTGCGGCTTGAAGCAATGCTTATGGCCAATAGCAGCATTGTAATGGCAGTTGCCACTTGAATTAGGGTCAAGGGGTGCCTCATTAGTTCAATTAACACAGATACAATGGTGGCAGTTCCCAAATATCCCATTACCATCAAAACCATAATAATACGCCGCCGCACATGGTGTTTGACAACCATTTCAGATTCTGATGTGGTGTAGCCTACTGTAACCAGGGCTGTAAGGGCCTGAAAACGGGCTTTATGCAGATCCATGCCGGTTAATTTTAAGGCAATAGCCGATATTTCTACAATGATAAAAAGGACGAGGATAAAGGATACCAGAAAGATCAGGTTCATTTAACAACCTCCTTTTTATGTAATGAGAAGATTATATCAGCGGGACAAGGGCTGACTCAAGTTTCTAGTGCTGGGTAAATATGGTTTTTATTTTAGCAGAATAAAAAAGACCTGGAATATCTAGGTCTTTACACTCTATAGATCCAGCAAACTTTCCGGCACCGGGTAAGTATCCGGATCAAAGGGCCCGCTGGAGATCGTTACCGGCTTCACCAACCCACTGCGGGGCAAAGGGTTAATCTTAGGCTGTTCTGGTTGCGATGCTTTCACGGTTTTAGCTACGGTATACCTACCAGGAACTTCTTTGACACGGGAGGTATCCCGGGCAGCAGCCACTGGTGCTTTCAATGGCTGGTTAAAACGCAATAGTATATTGTCTTCCCCCAGAAGGCTTGTAAGGGATCGTTTTAAATTTAGGCTTAAGGAAACCTCTTTTTCCAATTGCACTTTATGCCTGTCTTCTGGGTAAAAGAGAAATACTGGCGAGCTTCCCGGGTGCGATATCAGGCGTTCTTCCAGTTCTTTTGATATGACATTCTCTGATAACCTTAACCACAGTTCGCAGGTAACATTCTCCAGCGGCTGGATTTCCTCCGCCAGTATTTTAGTCTCTTCACCGTTGTTGTTCAATTTTCCCTTTAATAAAAGTGGGACTTTTAAATCCAGTAGACTAAAATGACGACGGTATACTTGCGGAAAGACAACAACTTCACAACTTCCCGTCAAATCTTCCAGGGTCAAAAAGGCCATTGGGTCTCCCTTGCGGGAGGTTATCCGTTTGATGGTAGAAATGATTCCCGCCACCAACAGGTTATTACCGTCGGGGAGCTCTGCCAAATGCACCACCCGCTGAACCTCCAGTTGATCCAGCAGCCAACCGAATTCTGACAGTGGATGCCCGGAAATATACAATCCTAGTGCTTCCTTTTCCATTTCCAGTTGTTGTCGTGACGTTAACCTAGGAACATGAGGCAGCTTAAGTTCCATCACCTGGGCCGGACTTTCAGACATCAGGTCAAATAAGCTTACCTGACCTTGCTCACGGTCCCGCTGTGAACGGGCAGCATGCTCAAGGCCAGTGTCCAAACCAGCAAGAAGCTGGGATCGGTAGCCAAAGGCATCCAATGCCCCGGCCTTAATCAAGCTTTCCAACACCCTTCGGTTGGCTATTCGGGTGTCCAAACGACCACAGAGATCATAGAATCCAGTAAATGGACCTTTCTTTTCCCGAATTTGTATTATCTCTTGAACAGCACCCCAGCCAACGTTTTTCACCGCTGCCATACCAAAACGAATGGCACCATTGGCAGCTGTAAAGTTTTCCCGGCTCAAGTTAATATCCGGTGGCAACACCTGTATTCCCATACGACGGCATTCATCTATATACAGGACCACTTTATCTGTATTGTCCCGTACCGAGGTAAGCAGGGCCGCCATGTACTCAACCGGGTAATTGGCTTTCAAATAGGCAGTTTGGTAGGAAACTAAGGCGTAAGCAGCAGAGTGCGATTTATTAAAACCATAACCCGCAAAGTATTCCATCAGATCAAACATCTTTTCTGCCAGTTGCCTACTATAGCCCCTAGCCACAGCTCCAGGAATGGGGTTTTTCAGGGGCTTTCCCTTATCGTCAAGGGTGCTGCCGTTAATAAACCAGTCCCGATGCATGCCCATAATTTTAGCAATCTTTTTACCCATGGCCTTGCGTAATGCATCGGCCTGCCCAAGGGAGTAACCGGCCATGATCCTGGCAATCATCATAACCTGTTCCTGGTATAGAATAACTCCATAGGTTTCCTTCAGAATTGGTTCCAGATCTGGGTGAAAATAATCCACCTTGTTTTGCCCGTGTTTGCGCTGGATAAAATCCTCCACCATGCCGCTGCCTAGGGGACCCGGGCGGTAAAGAGCAACCAAGGCTACAATGTCCTCAAAGGCATTGGGTTTTAGTTCCCTTAGAATGTTGCGCATGCCGCTACTTTCTAACTGGAATACGCCAACTCCTTCACCCCGGGTAAGCATATCAAAGGTTGCTTGATCATCTAAGGGAATCGTATTAATATCTAGTTTAGTTTCTTTTATTTGCTCAATTAAATTGACGGTTTCTGAAATTACAGTTAAGTTGCGTAGCCCCAGCAAATCCATCTTCAATAGACCCAGTTCCTCCACTGTGGTCATGGGAAATTGGGTGGTCACCAAACCATCTGAGGTTTTGCTCAAGGGCAGGTATTCCACCAGAGGCTCCCGGGATATTACCACCCCGGCAGCATGGGTGGAAGCATGTCTTGGCATTCCCTCTAATGCAGCGGCAGTATCAACCAGCCGTTTAACTTCGGGGTCTTGGTCGTAAGCTGCCTTTAAATCCGGTGAACTTGTAAGTGCTTTGGCAATGGTTATATTAAGCTCCGTTGGCACTAATTTTGCTACCCGATCCACATCACCATAGGGCATATCCAGAGCTCGGCCTACATCCCGAATGGCTGCCCTTGCAGCCATGGTTCCAAAGGTAATGATCTGGGCTACCCGGTCCGTACCATATTTTTGCACAATATATTCAATGACTTCTCCCCGGCGCTCGTAGTCAAAGTCGATGTCAATATCCGGCATGGAGATACGCTCTGGATTTAAGAACCGTTCAAACAACAGGCCATATTTCAGGGGATCAATATTGGTAATACCCAGGGCGTAAGAAACAATGCTCCCGGCAGCAGAACCCCGCCCGGGCCCAACAGCAATACCCTTCTGCCGAGCATAATGGATAAAGTCCCATACAATTAGAAAATACTCATCGTACCCCATTTTGCCAATAACATTTAGTTCGTATTCCAGTCGTTCCTGAACAGGTCCAGAGCAATGTCCATATCGTTTTATGGCACCTTCCAGGCATTTTTCCCGTAGATATTGGGCTGGGCTGGATTCTTCGGGTACTGTAAAATAAGGTAAGTGGTACTTGCCAAATTCTAAATCCACCTGACACCGCTCGGCAATACGCAGTGTGTTGCTCAGGGCATCGGGTATCTCAGCAAAGAGAAGGTTCATCTCATGGGGGCTTTTCAAGTACATTTCCTGGCTTTCGAATTTCATTCTTCCCGGTGTGTTAATGCTTTTACCGGTTTGAATACAAAGCAACACATCCTGTATCTCTGCATGTTCCCGTTTCAGGTAATGAACATCGTTGGTTGCCACCAGCGGGATTTGTAATTCTTTGGCAATTTTTAGTAATTCCCGGTTAACTGTACGCTGTTCTTGATAACCGTGGTCCTGCAGTTCTAAAAAAAAGTTGTCTTTACCAAAAATATCAACATACTCTCTTGCGGCCTGGCGAGCCTTTTCCGGTTGGCTGCCTAAGATTTTATCGGCAACCTCCCCTGCCAAACAGGCACTGAGGGCAATAAGTCCTTTGTGATAGCGCTGTAGCAGTTCCTTATCCACCCTGGGCTTATAATAAAAACCCTCGGTATAACCAAGGGACACCAATTTTAGAAGGTTTTTGTACCCTTCCTGGTTTTCAGCCAGCAGTACCAGATGATTCGGTTGATCGTCCAGTTTGGGTGTCCGGTCAATCCTGCGGCGGGGTGCCACATAGACTTCGCAGCCTAGTATGGGTTTTACCCCTTCCTTATGGCAGACTTTGTAAAAGTCTACCACCCCAAACATGCAGCCGTGATCGGTAATGGCAAGGGAATTCATGCCACTTTCTTTGGCCTGCTTAGCCATTTGATTAATACGGCTTGCTCCATCCAGCAGGCTGTATTCAGTATGTACGTGTAAGTGGACAAATTGATTCTCCGGCACTACTTTCCCCTCCAGCAAAGCTGAGTTCCTCCTCATATTTTAACATGAATTTAAAGCATGAAACTAGCTGTAAGTTTGCAGATTAAACTAAAAGGGCTCCGGACATACCACACAAAAGACACCGGTTTCCCGGTGTCATCAAAAACGCTATAAAGTTAGTTAAGTTACCCCTTTTGCTTGGCTTCCTCCCGGATATCCTGCCAGCGAGATCTGGCCAACCTATTAAAGACTGGGTAACGATCCGCCTCTGGGTGGGTGGTCACAGCCTGAAACCATTTGATGGCGTCCTTAAGATCACCATTGCGGTAAGACAATTCCCCGATAAGATAGATCATGCGTAATTCTTTTTTTGCATCTGAGGAAGATTCTCTTTCATAGGCACGCCTTAGAAACTCCAATGTTCGGCGCAGAGCCTGCTCTTCATTATTTTTATTGCCCTGATAGCGATAGAGCCAGCCCAATCGCAGGTACAAAGAACCCTTCACAGAATCCTTGGCATTTCTTAGCTCCTGGCATAAAATGGCCTTGTTGTATGCCTTGATTGCCTGTTCCAGTGTTCGTAGTCCACTGTACTGAGCTCCGTCATTATGCCAACTGGACAATATAGTATTAATGGACATTTTTTCAGCTTCATCCAGAGGACGATTGGTTTCTTTGGTAAAACCAAAACCACAATGACGACAAACCATAACATCATAAAAAATAGGATTAATGCCATTATAATAACCACAAAAGTCACTGTCCTGTTTTTCCAGTGAAATATATTTACTTTTCACTTCAGGATGGAGAAAGTCTTGTCCGCAATTTGGGCAGGTTACTTTTGCTTGAAAAATCATTTCCATAGTTGCTTGCATATTCTTACGCTCCCGCACATGAAGTTCTACCATTATTATACCAAATAATTAACTGGTTAGGATATTTTTTCAACAATTACCTAAAGATACCTCCTACCTCCCAGATAACGGTTAACAAAAAAAGAATCATCAAAGGATGTAATTGTTACCCCTTCCTTTGAACGGGCATTAATAAACAGGCCATCCCCCTGGTATATTCCCACGTGAGAGGGTCCTGGATCGACTGTGGAAAAAAATACCAGGTCGCCCATTTCCAGTTCTTCTATTTCTACAGGCTTACCAATCCTAAACTGATCCTGGGCATTCCTTGGAAGCTGATAACCATTAACCAAATAAGCCATGTAGGTTAGACCTGAACAATCCACCCCTCGGACAGTCATGCCACCCCAAAGGTATGGTACTCCGGATAATAAACCTGCAGCAGTCAGTATGCCTTTCCTAAGTCCATAGCCCTTTAAAGGTATTCTGTCGGTTACAATTTTTGGTAAAAAGGCAAAATCACCCCTGGGTAAAGCCACCTGGAGATATTCTTGCTCTTCGGACACAACCTTGAGCAAGCTTCCCATAAATACTGTACATAAAGCCTCATAGTGACTATTGGGATGATTGGTTAGCCTGGCAGTGGCCCTTATAACCTGGACGTTAGCCCCTTCCTTAGACCACTGGGGTACACAGAAATGATCCATCTTTGCCCAACCGGGCAAACCTTCATAGGTCTGAATATGGAACCAATCACCTTCCACTCCCATTACCAGGGCAGGCCACCCCATTAACTGCTGAGTCACCAGTGGAACTCCTGCCTCCGGTTGTTCCAGGATATCTGCCACAGCCACCGCTGTCACTACCGTCGTACCCACCTCTACCTCTCTCAGGTTAGGCATAGAATCACCCCTCGCCTTTTACCTAAACCATATTCGATTGCTTACTTTGTTATGCTCTCTACGGTATAATTACCAAACTCCGGTTGACCATTCAACATTTGCATAAGTTGTAAAAATCCCGCTGCTGCACTGGGATCACTGGTTAATTTGGTCATGGCAGTCTGCTGTGCCTCTTCATTTTCCCATATAGAAATAACCACAAACTTATCCTCATTACCTTTGGATTTGGCTATGTATCCGTGTATCAGACCGGGTTGATTCATTAAGGCTTTCATGTGTTCCTGAATAACTTCCATTAGTTTATTACCCTGACCTTCCTGGGCTTCTAGTTTACCAAATGTGATAACTTGCATTTTTATCCCTCCTGAGTATCTTGTTTATGATTTAATAGCTCTTTGTAAATACTTTCATATTTTACCACCCATTGCTCTGCATTAAACTGTGATATGGCATAGTTTCTGGCATTGTTGGATATTTTTTGTTTTAGATCGTTGTCTTCTAGCAGCATTAACGTGTAACGGGCCATTTCTTTCACATCCCCCACTTCAGCAAGAAAACCAACCTGCCCGTGTATCACCACCTCAGGAATGCCACATGCATGGGCAGCCACCACAGGTACGCCACAGGATAAGGATTCCAATGCCACCAGTCCAAAGCTTTCGCAACTGGAGGGGTATAACAGCACATCCGCTGCTGCCAAAATAGGCGCAACGTTGTCAATCTGTCCTAAGAAATTTATGTCCTGGGTTAGACCTAGTCTTTTGGCTAGTTTTTGAACAGCGGGCATATCCGGCCCGTCTCCGATAAGGATTAAGCGAGCTCTTCGTTTCTGCCTAACGCCTTTAAATATGTGGATTACATCCAGCACCCTTTTTAATGGACGAAAATTAGATATATGAATTAAAATTGCCTCATCTATACGGGCAACTGATTTCCTTTCAATTCTTACTTCTGGTTTAAAAACCTCGGTATTCACAAAATTATAAAGAACTGGCAATTCCCCTGTGAAATGAAAGGTTTGGCGCGTTTGTTCAGCCAAAAAGGAAGAAACCACAGTAACCAAGTCGCTTTTTTCCAAACTATAGCGGGTAGTTTGATAAAATTCCTGGTGGGCTCCCACCAATGAAGTGTCTGTACCGTGCAGAGTGGTTATAACTGGTATATATTTCCCAAAAATTTGCCTAGCTAAAAGAGCACTCAGGGAATGGGGCACAGCATAATGGGCATGTAAAAGATCTAGGTCATAATTTCTTAAGACTTCCAATGTTTTATTGACCTGGGTAATAAAATATGGGGGTACTTCAAACAAGGGGTGATGAAAGGCACCCACTTCATGGATAAAAATATTCTTTTGATAATTTTCCAGTCGAAAAGGGCGTCCCACCGTAATAAAATGAACCTCATGCCCCCGCTTTGCCAAACATTTCCCTAACTCTGCCGCCACCACACCACTACCTCCATAGCTAGCATGGCACAACATACCAACCTTCATCCCTTCACCCCCAGCAAGCTGGTCGGATCTTGAATGGCCAGAGGAATTGCCGTAATAAACCCTTCACCATATTGACATCCCATCAAGGACCCATAATAGCAATCCCGACTTTCTATTATGGAAAGAAAACTACCGGGACCAGCGTTCAGAAATGTTTTTTGGATATCCCGTCCCTGGCCAAATTGTGTTTTGTGTGCCATAATGGCCGCCCTTTTTATCTCATAGCAATGACTAACATCCACGACAAATTGAGGTTCAGTTGCTCTGGACAAAAAATAATGCCAAAGATGGCTGGCACGATGGGGAAGTAAATGATCACAAACCTTTTTTAGCCCCGCATCAAAATGGGCTTCTATCGTAAGTCTGGCAGCATTGACATGATCTGGGTGCCGGTCTTCCCAATAAGGGCAAAGGATTAAACGGGGCCTGCTCTGACGAATCACTTCTACCAGAGCCTTTACGTTTTTTTTAATCAGAGTAATTTCTCGATCCGGTAATCCCAGACATTTGCGCCAGGTTACTCCTAGCACCTGAGCAGCACCTTGGGCCTCTTTCTGACGCTCTTCAGGAGTTCCGTTAGTAGACATTTCCCCGGCTGTAAGATCAAGCAGCCCCACGCTGAGCCCCTGCTGAACAAATTTTGCCACAAGACCCCCGGCCCCTGCTTCAATATCATCCGGATGGGCCCCAATTGCCAATACATCGATCTTGTTAACGGTAATCAACTCCTTTTTTTATTAGTTCGCCAGTTGAAAAAAAATCCTTGCACTATATAAGCAAGGTATGCACATTATCGTAGCACAGTTTACAATACTAGCAAAACACAGAAAAGAAGTTTGCTGGCGCGTCCAGGACGGACGTACCAACCGAATCAAAACAAAGATGTTTTGTTGAGACAACCAAATTTCTCCCTGTGTAAGCCCTAGTGTTGTCTGTGCTAAGATCGGAGTGAACGGTGATAATATGCATACCCGTAAGATTATCTTTAAGAAATGGCTGCTTGCTGCCCAGCATCCCTACTACGCCAGGAACGGTAATCAATGTCAGGAAAAATATTGTTCTGCCATTCTAAATGGGATACAAAACCTTCATCAATCCTACAGTATTTAATATCGTCATACAATCTTAGAAAGTTCGCAAGATGCTGTTTGGTTCTTCGAATGGCATAGGATACCATAGTTCCGGTGGCAATAATAAAGGCCCAATCGCTGCTTTGTGCCAACAAGAGTTCTCTCCCTGCCTGATTTAAAGCCCGGCGAAGGTTACCATTTGCTTGAGGAAACATATCAGCCAGTTCTGTCATACGATCTGCTGCCATGTGAAGGTGCCGATAAATCCAATGATTTTTTTCATTCAGCCAAACCCCATTATAACCCGCATCACCCCAGGTGGAGGAACATGGTGTGGTCACCTGATTCACCTTATATTGTTTCAAGTAATCCATTGGAGTTATCAGCTTTAGACTTTGATTGCTAGCCATTTTACGAATTAAAAACTCAAGCCATTGGGGACCCTCAAACCACCAGTGGCCAAAGAGCTCCGCATCATAGGGAGCTACAATAATAGGATGTCTTTCCATAATGGAAGACAGGTATTCAACTTGCTTTTCCCTGTTAAACAGAAAATTCCCCGCATGAATTTCTGCTTTCCTGCTGGCCCACTCCGGATAATAGGGCTGTTTATGGGATAAATCCACCTTCCCTGTAATGCGGTGATACTTCAGACCAGTATGGACCCGGATACCATCAGGGTGAATGTACTCTTTAATGTACTCATAATCAAGATCATACCCAATATCCCGATAAAATTCTCGGTAATCCGCATCACCAGGATAACCTTCATCGGCACTCCAAACCTGTTTTGAACTTTCAATATCCCTAGCAAAGGCCGCTACCCCAGAGGGACAATAAACAGGCGCATAATTTGCAAAACGGGGACGATGATAGGCATATAATAGGCCATGACTATCGGTAAAAAAGTATTTTAAGCCATACTCTTTTAAATTTTCATCAATTCCCGGACTGTAACCACATTCGGGTAGCCAAATTCCTTCCGGTGCACGGCCCAGATGTTTCTTATGTAGATTGACAGCTGTGTCAATCTGGGCCCGAACAGCCTCAGGATTGGTCATCATAATCGGCAAGAAGCCATGGGTGGCTGCACAGGTTGTAATATCCAAGAAACCCCTATCCTGTAATTGCTTAAATGCATTCACAAGATTACAGTTATTCTCATGGACAAAGATATGATAGGCCCTTTGAAACCGCTCCTTATACATAAGAGCTGCTGAATTAAAATGGCCATCACGGGTACGTACTTCTTCTTTTTCGGCCAATTCCATCAACTTTTTGAGGTGACGAACATATCTCCCCTGTAGTAAAGGATCCATTAACATGGATAATAGTGGTGGTGAAATGGAGAAAGTCAAGCGAAAGGGTACATTTTCCCCTGCCAGCCTATTAAAAACATCCAGTAAGGGAATATATGTTTCTGTTAAAGCTTCGTAGAACCAATTCTCTTCCAGATATTTTTCACTCTCAGGATGCCTTACATAGGGTAAATGTGCATGTAAAACAATTGATAGGTAACCCTTTGTCAAGGGAATCCCTCCTGTTATTTATATTTTACAGCTAGTTTCCAAGGGTTCCAGTCCCTTGCCCACCAGCATGGCTGAGCTAAAACCATATGAAAGTTTTTCTTTGTTTAAATACATTTCTTCAATCCACATCCACTGTTCATCAAAACGTTCTGAAACAGAGGCCCTTGGCGTAGTCACCATATTGGAAGTCAGTAACAAAATATACCGGCCATCCAGTAATACACGCCCCAATTCCAGAAAAAATGTGCGTTCTGGCTGACCAATTTCGATAAACCAGTTATCCGCAAAGGGGTCTAGGGAAATTTCCTGGTAGCTATGGCCCCCTCGTTCATACTTATTCAGACCTGTTACATCATAAATTCTTAATACCTGCCTGGAGGTAAGCCAGTTTTCTTCACCGTACCGATGAATAAATTCCCTTTTTTTCTGGTCATTCACTTCCCAATATGCGTAGAGCCAATTTGGATCCCTGGCCATTACTACCAGCCGATTTACTCCATAATAGTGGGGTATAAATGGATCCTCTTCCATTCGAGGGACGGGTTTTTGGTGAGAAACTTCTGGAATTTCCGGGGATATTTCTTGTGCAAACTCTTCCGCTGGTTCCCTTGTTGGCAACTCGGGTTTTTTTAAAGCATTGGCGGTTTTGTGGTTCCTAGGGAAAACTAAAAATGCCAGTACAGCCAATGCTAAGAGTCCCAGTAGCAAAAGCCACAAATTATCCATCTTTTTTACCCTCCTTGGCAAGATATTACATGTAAACTTTGACCTTTTTTATACTAAAACGGTGGGAATGAGGAAATTTTAAGACCAATGTGACTTTCCTTAGTATTACCCAGGAAAAATGCCTTTATAATGTTTCACCACTGGTTATAAATGCCTCATTACCTGAAAACTTGTCTTAAATGGAGGTATTGGATGATTTTTAAAAAAATTTCCCAAAATATTTGGGGTATATCCGATGTAATATGGGTTTTTCTTCTTCGCTTGATGTTTGTTTATTTGTTTAGTAAGATCGTACTGCCTTTGATATCTGGAATTTCTCCCAGGTTGGTGGAGATTTTGGACCGGGTGATTTTGCTTAGCCTCACCTTTTATTTTGTATCACGTAAAAGCAGTATAGATAAGCTAGGATTTCACTTTAATCACTTGGGAAGGCAAGTTCTTTACGGGGTGATTGGGGGAGGCTTTCTTTTTGCTTTGGCAGAAGGAACCCAGCGGGCCCTGGTAGCCTTTTTAGTTGCAGATATCAGTACAAACCCTTTGGTTAAAGCTGCTGCTGGTGCAAAAAATTTTTCTGATTTATTATGGCCACTCCTCATTGCAGGGCTATTGGTGCCGTTTACCGAGGAGGTTTATTACCGTGGTATGGCCTTGCGGGCCTTCGCCAACCGCTGGGGCTGGTTCTTGGGTATTATCATAAGCGCTTTATTTTTCTCCCTGGCCCATCTCAGTGGCATTTGGTTTGTACAGATCGCCGCAGTAGGAGTAGGGTTAGCAGTTATTTATAGCATCACCGGTTCCCTTTTACCAGGCATCATAGCCCACGGACTTGTTAACAGTAGTCGTCTTTTAATGGTATACTTTAGCAGTTAATTCTTTGGATATGCTAAAACTGGAAAACACACCTAGTGGTGTGTTATGATCTATGAGTACTTACAGTTTTATATTGATAAAGAAGGGAACCAGCACAGGAACAAGGGCGGTTAGGATCGAGCCGTTAATAAAGGCAACAACAGCCATATCGGAATCGGTGGCCTGGGTAACCACTGGCAAAGTGGTGTCCATTGTTGTGGCTCCTCCCGGTGCCACCGTGGAAAGCCGGCCAATATAACGAGCCACCAGTGGCACCGTAATAAAGGTTAATAATTCACGGGCCACATTGGTCATAAAGGCCAGGGTACCCGTTTCTACATTATATATTTCAGCAATTAATATACCAGACAAACTGTACCAGCCAAAACCTGCCCCAATGGCAGAGGACTCATTAAAGGGTAAGCCAATGAATAAACCGGTTACAACTGCACCGGCAAGGCTTCCCACAGCCACCAGAACCGGAATTAATAATACTTTCCAGCCCATATTCCATAACCGCACCCAAACTTCTTTCTGACGTCCAAGGTCTATACCAATAGCAAGGAGCAGTAGGTATAGGGAGGTGGTGGTGACATAATCCAACTGCTGTATATATTGTGCGGGGATTACCCAGTGGCCCAGGGCTATGCCCAGTACCACGGCCCCCAGAATGATCCATGTCATAGTATCACTCCTTCTGGTTTAGATTTTATGACAAGTTTGGTTTTTTGCTGCTTTTTCCCTGCTTTCTCGCAGTTGACGGCTAATATATTTTTCAGCCAATCGAACCATGAAAACACTGCCAATAATACTGCCTAGGGCCAGCAACAGTGCTTGGTACCCTAAACGATCTAAATCTAACAACAATTTTTCATTGGCTCCTAACTGGGCCCCCATGGCTAGCAGCATAATTATCAGGCAAAACGTGGTGAACTTAGCAATATTTTTTGGATGAATGGATAATAAGTTAAAGTGCCCCATCAGCACTCCTAGGACCACAACAATCAATACCGGTGCTATTTTTATCACTTCCTATATTTTCTACAAACACTATTACTTTAGCACGACCTCAAAAACATGGTCAATATATTCTATAAAGGAGGATTATTCATGTATAACAACCCCAGTGATGAAAAAATCAAAGAACTTCTAAGCCAGTTTAAAACCATTGCGGTGGTTGGTCTATCGGATAAGCCCCATCGTGATAGCTATAAGGTGGCCCAATACCTGCAACAACATGGTTATCGTATTATACCGGTTCACCCAAGGGTCCAAGAAGTTCTGGGGGAAAGGGCTTATAAAACCCTAGCAGAAATTCCAGACCAGGTGGATCTGGTAAATGTATTTAGAAAAAGTGAAGAAACCCCTCAGGTGGTGGAGGAAGCAATTCCCTTAAAGCCCCA
This sequence comes from Desulforamulus reducens MI-1, assembly GCF_000016165.1. Lineage (GTDB taxonomy): Bacteria > Bacillota > Desulfotomaculia > Desulfotomaculales > Desulfotomaculaceae > Desulfotomaculum > Desulfotomaculum reducens. The sequence goes on from NC_009253.1 coordinate 2,548,048, forward strand.
GGCTATCTGGCTCCAGTTGGGTATCTCCAATGAGGCTGCGGCTAAGCTGGCCACCAATGCCGGTCTGGCATTTATTCAGAACAAATGCATCAAAGTAGAACACGCAAGGCTTCTGGCGGATGGAAGATAGGATACAGCAGATTCTAACCCGGCTGGCAGAGACTTATCCCAATGCCACCACAGATTTAAAATACACCACACCCTTCGAGTTGCTGGTGGCTGTCATTTTATCTGCCCAGAGTACCGATGCTCAGGTTAATAAAATTACCGAAAAGTTGTTTCAGAAATATAATACTGCGGCTTCCTTTGCCCAGTTGACCCCGGCGGAAGTGGCTGAACACATTAAGGGTTGCGGTCTCTTCCGGAATAAAAGTAAATTTCTTGTGGAAACCAGCCGTATACTAGTTGAAAAATACAACGGCCAAGTTCCCCAAGCCAGGGAAGAATTAGAGAAACTGCCCGGTGTGGGCAGGAAAACTGCCAATGTTGTTTTGGGAGTTGCCTTCGGACAAAACACCTTTCCAGTGGATACACATGTGCACCGACTGGCCCACCGCTTGGGTCTGGCTTCCGGTAAAACACCGGAACAAGTTGAAAAGGAATTATGCCAGATCATGCCGCCGGAATTGTGGCAACCCTGCCATCACTGGATTATTCAGCACGGTAGAAGGATTTGCGATGCCCGCAACCCCCGCTGTGGCCAATGCTGTTTAATAGATCTTTGCCCGGAGGCCCTTAAGAAAGGGGAGTTTTAGTGCATATCGTTTTGGTTGAGCCAGAAATACCTGCCAACACCGGCAATATTGCTCGTACCTGTTCCGTCACCGGTGCCAGCTTACACTTGGTAGAACCCCTGGGTTTTTCTACCGATGACCGTTATTTAAAAAGAGCAGGGCTAGACTACTGGCACCTGCTGGATTTGCATTATCATAAAAGTTTTGCTGCCCTGCAGCAGCAATATCCAGAGGGACGCTTTTGGTATTTCACCACCAAAGGTGGCAGGCCTTATCATGAGGCATCCTTTGAAGAAAATGATTTTTTAGTTTTTGGTAAGGAAACTGCTGGGCTACCCAAGGAACTGCTGGCTGCCAACCCGGATAACTGCTTAAGAATCCCCATGCTGGGCCAAGTACGTTCCTTAAATCTGTCTAATTCAGTGGCCATCGCAGTGTACGAAGCCCTTAGACAGCATAATTTCCCCAACATGACATAATGCCTCCCTTCTGGGAGGCATATTCAATATTATATTTAGCCCTCAGCCTTTAGCTATTAGATGTTATTTTTTAGTTTAACAATATTAAATGGCTAATGGCTAAACCCTAAAGACTATCCCTTAAGGCTTACGGTTGATGGCTGAGGCAACCATTTCCTTTAATTGTTCCACTGGTAATTTCTGAGCCTTGCCTTGGACCAGCTCAGCACTGCCGCCGCCTTTACCCTCCAGCACTGGCCATAGTTCGGCAGCCACACTGTTCATAGAGGTTGCTACCCCTGAACCCCTGGCCATTACCACATCAAAGGGACCGGTACCACCCATTAGTACAGCCACCCTGCCCGACTGGGCACACCAGGAGGTAGCCACCCCCCGCAGCATTTCCATGTCAGCTTCAGAAAAGTGTTGTATTAGAATACTTGTTTCACCCGAGGAAATGGCCTCCGTTGCCAACTCCTTAGCCAGATAACGATATTTGAGGGACAGTAATTCCTTACGTTCCTTTTGGAGTTTCTTCAACTCCACTTCTCTTTTTTCTAACCGAATAAGGGCTTCATTACCAGAAGCTCCGATAGCCTTCTCTAACTGGTGAAGAGTGTCGGCGGTTTGTCTCATCCATGCAATGGTTCGTTCGCCACAAATAAAGGACAACCTTATGTTTCCCCTTAACTTTTCTATTTTTAGAATTTTACAGGGACCTACCTCACCTGTACGCTGGGGGTGAGTACCACAACAAGCATTTTCATCAATACCCGGGATCACCACCAACCGTACTTCATTTTGATCCGACGGTAGTTTCTTAATTAATTCCTGCCCAAGATCTTCACGCTTATAATATTCTGTTTTCACCGGAATATTTTCCATGATAATCCGGTTTACTTCCAGTTCCACTTCTTGCAATACATCCTGTGAAATGTCCCCCACAGTTAAGTCAATGGTGGAAGTCTCCGGGCCTAAATGAAATCCCACTGTATCCCAACCATAATTACGTTCAAAGACAGCAGACAGTATGTGTTGACCATGATGTTGTTGCATATGATCTTGCCGTCTTTCTGCATCCACAGTCAATAACACACTGGCACCTATGGTGGGCTTCAGGGACCCGGCAATCCAGTGCACAATGCCCTCGGGCCTTTGTTCCACATGCAATACTTCATGGGATGTTCGACGGGCATCACAGACAAGGGTTCCCCGATCGGATGGTTGACCTCCCCCCTCCGGGTAAAAGATAGTTTCCTCAAATAAAATGCCGGTTTTGTCTTGATCTTCGATAAATCCTTTGACGTTGGTACGGTATTGCAGCAGGTAAGGATCGACCTGGTATATTCCTGTCAAAACTATCCTCTCCTCTCAGGGTTACGAACTAATGAACATAACTTTCGACATAGCTTAGAAAATTCCTTGTGGGTGGTCTGTTGTTCTGTAAGTTATCAGCTAAAATTGCAACCTAGCCCTAGGGCTAGGTTGCAATAATTTGTTTTATTTTATCGGTATAAAAATGGGTTAACTCCTCTGCAATTTCCATGGAATCCCCTTCTGTGAAAATCCGGCATACCGGTTCCTCCGGGTCTGGTAATACCAGAGCCCAACCGTTAGTATGATAGACCTTTACCCCATCCAGTAGTTCCATGTCATTGTCTTGCTCCTCAATGAGCCGCCGGATAACCCTGCCCTTGTCTTCCCAGGGAACCTCCACTTTGACTTGATTTAAAAAAGTGTTTGGGATCTCCTTGATTAATTCTTCCAAGGTTATATCTTTGCAGGCACAAAACTCAAGTACCTTTAGCAATGCAAGCAAGGCATCAAAATTCATTAGATAATGATGGGTTGCCGCATTATTTGAGACCTGGTGATTGATAATCTTGTTTATAAAGTCTTGTTGGGAGGTTTTGGTACGTACTACGCTTCCTTGATATTTCCTAGCCAATGCCTCGATGGCCCTGGGAGCTGTGATCGGCACAATGACAGGACCAGCCTGTTCTTTCAGAATAATAAGGGAAATTAGGGCTGTTAACAGATCATCACTTATTACATTTCCTCGGCCATCTACTAGGATAAGCCTGTCACCATTGGGGTCGATAATAGCACCGGCTGCTCTGCCTTTATTTTGTACTGTATGGGCCAGCTCTTGCAGGTATTGCTGGTACCATTGCCAATCCCTTGGTTCCGCAGTGGACTGATCTGCCGCAAAACGCTCTAAGGAAATGCCCAGGGAGGACAGTGCTCCCGAGACAAAATGGTCTAGATTATCTAGGTCATACAATAATACAAGTTGTTGACCAGACTTCTTTAATGCAGTGGTGTTAACCGCTCCAGTTAAATGCTCAATATAGGTTTCCGCCGCTTGGGGCATAGTGATAATAGGAAGAATTTGTTGGACCTCCACCCGGCGAACATCTTCTCTGGCTAGGGTGTTTTCAACCTTCCGTTCCTGTCCCCGGGATATATTGCCGCCCCTGTCATTGGTAAAAAGCAAATTAACCTTATCAGCCCGTTGAGAACTTATGCGAACGTGTATACCTGCCTGACAGTTGCTGGCTTGCACCGCGTAACGGTGCATGGGAGTAATTCCTTGACAAAAATCCACCACTTGGATGCCTGTTGACTGTAAGCCACAGGCCAGGGCCTCTTTAATCATGCGGGATGCTGCAAAACGATCGCAGGAAATACCAACCCTTGTACCCACCGGCAGATTGGTACCGAAGGCAGCCCCTACCCGACTGGAAAATTCAGGCGTAATATCAATATTGCTCAAACCCGTAATGCCTTCAATACCAAAGAGTCCTTTGGGCTTAGCTGTTCCCCAAACAAGGCTACTTTCTACGGTTGCACCAGACTCCACCACTTTGTCAGGCCATAGCTTGACATCGGGCTTCAACAGAGCGCGCTCTTTTATTATAGAGCCGCTGCCAATTACTGCACCTTCATATACCGAAGCATTGGTGTTAATCTTTACACCACTGCCCACCACAGCTCCCCGAATAGCAGCCCTGCTGCCTAGGTAAACACCATCCCACAACACACTTCTTTTCAGGGTTGACTGGTCTCCAATCAAACAATTATTACCAATTACAGAGTAGGTGCCTAACACAGCAGCCGCGCCTATTTTGCAATTTTGCCCAATTAATGCTGGACCTATAATTTTGGCCCCTGCTTGAATTTGCGTATTTTCTCCTACCCAAACACCCGGAGCCACTTGCTCCCCAGGTATCGATACAGAAACCTTACCCGTTAAGCAATCCTGATGTGCCTGGACATATTGCTGTAAATTCCCAATATCACACCAATAACCAGAAAGGGAAACTCCAAACAAGGGCTGCTTTTCCTTCAGCAAAATAGGAAATAAATCATTACTAAAATCAAACTTCTGGCCTGGTTCAAAATAGTTAAGTACTTCTGGCTCTAAAATGTAAATGCCAGTATTGACCGTATCGCTAAATACTTCTCCCCAACCGGGTTTTTCCAGAAATTGAGTAATATGGCCATCACCATTGGTGATCACAACTCCATACTCCAGTGGAATATCAACTGGCGTTAAGACCAATGTGGCAATGGCACCCTTCTTGCGATGAAACTCCAGGGCCTGGCTTAAATCCAAATCTGTAAGGGCATCACCGCTGATCACAATAAAGGTTTCGTCAAGGAATTTCTGAGCATTTTTGACACTGCCGGCAGTTCCTAGGGGCACTTCTTCCACATAGTAACGCATATGCACATTAAAATCAGCTCCATTACCAAAATAACCTCGGATGGCTTCAGGTAAGTATTGCAAGGTTACCCCGATATCATGTACCCCGTGTTTTTTTAATAAATGCAATATATGTTCCATCATTGGGCGATTACATACCGGCATCATGGGTTTCGGCAAACCACAGGTTAATGGCCTTAACCGGGTACCTTCGCCACCAGCCATAATAATAGCCTTCATAATATCACTCCTTCCCATGCTCTATCCCTTAGTGGGCCACTGTCCGAACAACCTTGCCTATTAATTTTTCTTTTTTCCAGGGAGCTTTTTGGTCCGCATCAATGATCTCCTGATATACCTGTCTGGTTTGTTTGGCAATACCTTGCCAATTATATTTTTTGATCACATCATTGTAAGCCCGCTCTTTCATTTGCCGAGCAGAATTGTTATCCATCAGGCAATGCAATATGCTGTCTGCCAAGGAATTGGCATTACCTGTATAGGACTTCATGCCATTGAACCCGTGTTGGACAATTTCACCCAGACCTCCATTGTCAGAGACCACCACAGGGGTCTGGGCGGCCATTGCTTCCAGGGCCACAATACCAAAGGGCTCGTATAAACTTGGGAATACTGCTACATCCGCATAATGATATAGGCTATTTCGAGTCATATCATTTACATAACCTGTAAAATAGATTTTATCTGAAATCCCTATTTGTACAGCTTTATGCTTAAGCTCCCCCTCAAATGACCCCTTTCCTGCTATGACAAATTTGGTGTTAGGATGATAATGTAATATCTTTGGAACCGCCTCCAGTAGTACCTGTACACCTTTCTCAGGTACCAACCTGCCCACATAATAAACAATTTTCTCATGGGGATTAGCAAAGGTATCTCGCTTGACAGGTGTCTTAGGGTCAAATTTAAAGTTTGTGGGTTCTACTCCGTTGGGTATAATATTTATTTTATCTACGGGTAGTTGAAAAATATGGGTTAACTGCCCTTGCATGTATTCACTGCAGCAAATGACGCGCCAGGATTCATAGGTTAGCCACCATTCGATATCACTGATGTGCCTTTGAATATCATTATGTAATCCGTTATTCCGTCCCCACTCAGTGGCATGGATAGTGGATATCAGGGGGATCTTGTGGGAATGTTTACAAACCTTGGCCGCATAGGCCACCAACCAATCGTGGGCATGTATGATATCAACCTGCTCCAGTTCATGAAATAAGGTAATAAACCTTTCAATCATAGCCATGTTTAACTGCATAACCCAGGTAACAAAATCCGGGGAAGAAACCTTAAAAGAAGTAACCCGATATACATGCACACCCTGTATTTTTTCATAATCTGGTGTATCTGGGCTCCCGCAGGTTATTACATGAAGGTCTACATCCTGTCTAGCCATTGCAATGGTTAAATCATAGACATGCTGAGCTAACCCTCCCACACTTAAGGGCGGGTATTCCCAGGAAAAAGTGACAACCCTCAATTCTTCACGCACCCTTCTGGTAAATTAGACCTAGATTACTGGCTAGTATTTACCATTTATGTGCTTTTTATGTTCAGGAAAACTCTTTAGTACAATAAAATCCCCTACCGGAGAACCGGTAGGGGAACATATTAGTGTCCATCCATTGTGCCGTTATGAACCTGAAAGGTCCAGTTTTTACCAGAATTATTGTCCCAGTTGTAGGCATTGTCATGAAAACAGAAGTTAAACTGGGTGTGGGTTTCGGGCATGGTAACAGCCTTGACATAGCCATAACCAGTTTTAGCCATTCTTTGGTCCTGCACGGCATTCCAATGATTTAGGTTACCAAAGCCACAGTGCAAGTAAACTTCCTGGGCACCATCCTTGGCTAAAAGTCCATCATAAAATACCACCACATCTTGACCAGCCGTAATGGGTGTAGGGTCTACCACAACACCCTGGGGAAATTGCGCTTCGTACATTTCTTTTAAACGATAGGCACCCATTGTTGGTTCACCAAAGTTTGTTCTATTTGCCATAAATACACCTCCTAGTTAACATTGGGGATCATCTTTATTATCTGAAAGCCTAATGATCTTTATAGGAGGTAAATATTATAAAAACTCTCAATTTTTTTTACAAACTCAAAACCACCTTTGCAGGTGGTTTTGAGTTTGTTGATTTTAGGTTGTTTAATAATAACCCCTTATACTCCGGTGGATACTTTTTCTTCTAACCAAAGTTGAAACCACCGTATTTTCGAAAGTGCGGTGCCAATCCCCCATCATTTAGAATTTTAATCATCACCTGGGGCAGTGGCTTTACAGAAATTTTTAAATCTTTAGTACGGTTAATGATAACACCGTTTGTTAGATCCACATCCAGTAAATCACCGGGATCAATTAAATCGGTATCACATTCCAGCACCGGCAAACCAGTATTAATGGCATTGCGATAAAAAATCCGGGCAAAGGACTTGGCTAAAACAGCACTGATATTAGCATGTTTAATGGCCAGAGGTGCCTGTTCCCTAGAGGAACCACAGCCAAAATTACTGCCGGCAACAATAAAATCTCCGGGAGTAACCTTGCTGTAAAAATCAGGGTCCAAATCTTCCATAACATGTTTTGCCAGTTCATTCATATCCAATGTTTTAAACTTATATTTACCCGATATTATATAATCGGTATTAACATCATTATCAAACTTATGGCTTTTTCCTTGAAATTTCATCGGCCTCACCTACTTTACGAAGTCTCTGGGGTCGCTAATGACACCTGTCAATGCTGAGGCTGCCACCGTTGCCGGAGAAGCCAGGTAAATTTCTGCATTGCTGTTGCCCATGCGCCCCTTGAAATTACGGTTTGCCGTGGAAATGACGGTTTCACCGTCTGAAGGAACACCATTGTGAGTACCCACACAGGGACCGCAACCGGGTGTAACAACCGCAGCACCGGCTTCCACCAACCGCTGAATGACTCCTTCTTCCATAGCTTCCAGATATATCTTACGGGATGCAGGTGCTACAATAAACCGTACATCTGGATGAACCTTTTTACCAGCTAGGATTGAAGCAGCAATCCGCAGATCCTCCAGACGACCGTTAGTACAGGTTCCTAAAAAGGCCTGTTGAATAGGAAGTCCTTTTACCTCTGATAGGGGAGATACGTTATCCACCCGGTGGGGTTTAGCCACTTGGGGCTCCAGATTGGAAACATCAAGTTCCAGTACCTTATAGTAATTGGCATTAGCATCGGCAGAAACCGCTGTGAATTGCCGTTCTGTGTATTGTTTCAGCCATGCAAAGGTTTTATCATCGGCTTCCATTAAACCAGCCTTGGCCCCCATTTCAATGGCCATGTTGGATATGGTGAAGCGGCCTTCCATGGACAACGCAGCAATGGCCTCACCGGTGTATTCCGCTGCCATATAGGTACAACCATCGGCAGTTACCTGACCAATTAAGTAGAGAATTAAATCCTTGGCATAAACTCCGCTGGGCAGTACACCATTGCAGACAAATTTAATGGTTTCCGGTACCTTGAACCACATTTTGCCGGAAATCAGTCCTCCGGCTAGGTCCGTGGAGCCAACCCCGGTGGAAAAAGCATTCAATGCCCCGTAGGTACAGGTATGACTGTCTGCACCAATGACCAGACTACCCGGACCAACCTTACCACTTTCGGGAATCAGTTGGTGACAAACCCCTTCCCCAATGTCATAAAGGTGACAACCCTTTTGCTTAGCAAACTGACGCATAATTTTATGTAAAGCAGATACCCCTTCTAGGGGGCTGGGAGAACTATGGTCAATAACCAAGGCAACCTTTTCTGGATCAAATAGTTCCTTGCCGTCCATATTTTCATAGGCCCGAATAGCCAGCGGTGATGTACCGTCCTGTCCCATGACAAAATCAACCTGGGCTACCACGATGTCATTGGCCTGGCAATCCTGGCCGCTATGAGAAGATAATATCTTCTCAATAATAGTTTTGCCCAAATTAATCCCTCTTTCCGAAATGATCTTCATAGATATAAACCAATTCTTTATCAAACAAGGATCGCTTTAAGGATACTGATGCAGAACGTATTTTAGGCAATAATTCTTCGGCTTCTTCCTTGGATAAGTCAATGCCATACTCGGCAAACTTCATTCTCAGGGAAGCACTGCCGGAATGTTTACCAATCACGATCTGCCGTTCCAAGCCCACTTCTTCCGGTTGGAATGCTTCATAGGTTTTAGGGTTCTTAATGGCCCCGTCGGCATGAATACCAGACTCATGGGCAAACATATTGGAACCTACAATGGCCTTACTGCAGTGTAATTCCCGGCCAGAGGCCCGGGCAACATATTCTGCCACTTCTCGAAACATCTCAGTTTTAAAATTCAAGTCAATATCATAGAGATGCTTTAAGGCCATAACAACTTCTTCCAAAGGTGAGTTACCAGCTCGTTCACCCAAACCTGTAATGGTTACCCCTACCCAATTGGCCCCGGCCTTAACCCCGGCAAAGGCATTGGCTGTTGCCATGCCAAAGTCATTATGGGTGTGCATTTCAACCTCAATGTCCACTGCTTCCTTTAGCTTTTTAATGTTATCATAACAGGTAAAGGGTTCCAAAATACCAACCGTATCGCAGTAGCGAAGCCGGTCTGCACCAGCCTGCTTAGCGGCCTTGGCAAACTCAATTAAAAAATTCAGATCACTACGGGAAGCATCCTCTGCGTTAACAGAAATATACATGCCTTCCTTTTTGGCAAATTCCGTGGCCCGAACCATATGCTCCAGAACCCATTCACGACTGGTTTTTAGCTTATGCTTAATATGAATGTCCGATGTAGAAATGGATATGGCCACAGCATCCACTCCGCAGGCTATGGATGATTCAATATCTTTAAGCACCGGGCGATTCCAGCCCATAATGCTAGACTTTAGACCCAGTTTGCAAATTTCTTTAATTGCTTCCTGCTCGTCTCCACCCATTACAGGAATACCTGCTTCAATTTGATCAACACCCAGTTCATTGAGAAACTGTGCAATTCGCACCTTTTCTCTGTTTGCAAACACCACGCCGGCGGTTTGCTCGCCGTCACGCAATGTTGTATCTACAATCCAAATTTTTCTGTTATCCACAGTAACACCTCCATATGCCAAGTAAAACTTAAGATTTATCTTATCACAATGGAGTCATTATGAATATTGGGTATTAGCTATTTATACTGTATACATTTATAAATTTGAATTATAGTAAAAATTGTTATATTTTTTCTGTTATCTCAATCATGCTTTTGTTTTTACATGTTCTAATCCGTATTATTAATTAAACAGTTTCGGTTGGACACTTTATAAAATGTTTAATTTATTGTACAACTTTATGATATTTATCCATGTAAAAAAGATTGTTTCCACTGTCTGTGAAAACAATCTTTTTTGCTTATAATTTTTCCCGCAGCATTTTATTAACCATCTCTGGGTTCGCTTTACCCTTGGTGGCTTTCATGACTTGGCCCACCAGGAAGCCAATGGCCTGGGTTTTACCTGCTTGATAATCCTGTACTGATTTTGGATTGGCAGCAATCACTTCATCTACAATAGAAGCAATGGCACCCTCATCGGAGATCTGGACCAGACCCTTTTCTTTTACAATTGCTTCCGGGTCTTTACCAGAGGCAAACATTTCTTCAAAAACGGCTTTGGCAATCTTGCCACTAATGGTCCCTTTATCCAATAGTTTTAACATTTCCGCCAACTGGGCAGGCTTTATTTTACAAGCGGTAATCTCAATTCCACCAGCATTAAGCAGACGGCTCAGTTCACCCATGATCCAGTTGCTAATAGCTTTGGGATTATTATAATGCTCCATAACTTCTTCAAAGTAGTCGGACATTTCTTTGGTTAAGGTTAATAGCGCGGCATCATATTCCGGTAAACCATATTCTGTAATATACCGACTCCGACGCTGATCTGGTAATTCTGGCAGTGATTCACGAATAAAATCAATCCACTGGTTATCCAACACCAGAGGTACCAGATCTGGATCTGGGAAATAGCGGTAGTCATGGGCCTCTTCCTTACTGCGCATGGAAACGGTAATACCCCTTGCCTCATCCCAGGTGCGGGTTTCCTGAATAATCCTTCCGCCGGATTCCAACACACCTATTTGTCTTTCAACCTCAAAATCCAGAGCCCGCTGTAATGCTCTAAAGGAGTTAAGATTTTTAATCTCAGCCTTGGTCCCGAATTCCTTTTGCCCCACTGGACGAACCGACACGTTTACGTCGCAGCGCAGGCTGCCCTCTTCCATCCGGCAATCAGATACACCAGTGTACTGGACAATTGCCTTCAGCTTTTCCACATAGGCCCTGGCTTCTTCTGATGATCTCATATCCGGTTCAGAAACAATTTCAATTAAAGGTACACCCGTACGGTTATAGTCCACCAGGGAGTAAGGAGTAGTTACGATATTCCCCTGGTGTACCAGTTTACCTGCATCCTCTTCCATATGTAAACGGGTGATGCCAATGCGTTTTGGCTGTCCATCCGCCACAATATCCAGATAACCATGCTCAGCAATGGGCAGATCGTACTGGGAAATCTGATAGTTTTTCGGTAAATCCGGATAATAGTAATTTTTACGGTCAAACTTGGAGAAGTTGGCTACCTGACAGTTCAGTGCCAGGGATGCCCGCACCGCATATTCTACCACTTTTTTGTTTAACACCGGTAGGGTACCGGGGAGTCCCAGACACACGGGACAGGTATGATGGTTTGGATCCCCACCAAATTCGGTGGTGGAGTTACAAAAAATCTTTGTGTTGGTTTTCAGTTCAACGTGTACTTCAATACCGATGACAGTTTCATACTGTTGTGTCATCTGCTCCACCCCCTATATCTCAGGCCGAAGCCTTGTATATTCCGTATTTTGCTCTAAGGTATAGGCAATTCTCAAAAGAGTTCCTTCATCAAAGGCTTTGCCCATTAGCTGCAGACCCACAGGCAGGTTATTGGCCAGACCGCAGGGCAGAGAGATTGCCGGAATGCCTGCCAAGTTCACCGGTATGGTGCAAACATCCTGTAAATACATCTGGATGGGGTCATTGACCATTTCTCCAATTTTAAAGGCAGTTGTGGGAGAAGTGGGTGATAACAGTGCATCATATTTTTCAAAGGCACGATCAAAGTCTTGTTTTATTAGGGTTCGCACCTTTAGAGCCTTTAGATAGTAAGCATCGTAGTAGCCCGCAGACAGGGAATAGGTTCCCAACATAATGCGGCGCTTCACTTCATCACCAAAGCCCTGGCTGCGGCTGCGCATGAACATATCCACTAAATCACGGGCCTCTTCAACCCTCAGGCCGTAGCGTACTCCGTCATAGCGGGCTAGGTTGGAGCTTGCCTCGGCTGTAGCAATTAGATAATAAGCTGGCATGGCATAATCCGTATGGGGCATGCTGGTTTCTTCAACATGAGCGCCCAGCTCTGTAAGTTTTTGGATGGCAGCTTTGATTTTTTCCCTAACCTGCGGGTCAATGCCGTCCGCCATATATTCCCGGGGCACACCAATTTTCATACCCTTAATATCGTTGGTAAGAAACTGGGTATAGTCTGTCTGTTTTAAATTGGCCGAAGTACTGTCCATCGGGTCATGGCCGCAGATCACGTTAAGGACATGGGCCATGTCTGTAACATCCCGAGTGAAAGGTCCAATTTGATCCAGAGAGGACGCATAAGCCACCAGCCCATAGCGAGATACACTACCGTAGGTTGGTTTCATTCCTACTACACCGCAAAGGGCAGCAGGCTGGCGAATGGAACCACCGGTGTCAGAACCCAAGGAAATAATCGCTTCCCCGGCAGCCACTGCTGCAGCTGATCCACCACTGGACCCGCCGGGAACTCGGTCCAAATCCCAGGGGTTGTGGGTTAAATGAAAGCCCGAGTTTTCCGTGGAAGAACCCATGGCAAATTCATCCATGTTGGTTTTTCCCACCATAACCATATCCGCAGTATAAACCTTTTCCACTGAGGTGGCGGAGTATGGGGGAACAAAGTTGTAAAGGATCTTAGATGCACAGGTGGTACGAATCCCCTGGGTGCACATGTTGTCCTTAATGGCAATGGGAATACCCGCCAAGGGTCCAATGGACTCTCCGGCGGCAATTTTTTGGTCCACCTGTCGGGCCTTTATTTCGGCCTGTTCCCTGGTAAGCGTAAGGTAGGACTTAACTTTATCCTCAACCTGCTCAATACGGTTGTAAACAGCTTCGGTTATATCCAGCGCAGAGATTTCTTTTTTCGTAAGCAGTTGATGAAGCTGGTGGGCAGTAAGCTGAAAGAGATCCAAAATGCTCCCTCCTATTTACTAAACAATTTTCGGCACTTTAAAAAAGTTTTCTTCCCGGTCCGGAGCATTGGCTAGGGCTTTTTCCGGGTCAATATGCTTTCCTACCTTATCTTCCCTAAAAACGTTCTGTATGGGGAGAACATGGGCTGTGGGAGGCACATCGTCAGTATTCAGTTCCTGCAATGCCCTTGCTGCATCCAGGATTTTATTTAACTGTTGGGTGTACAACTCTTTTTCCTCTTCTTTTAATTCCAAGCGAGCCAGCAAAGCCACATGCTCAACATCTTGTTTACTAATCAACCGAGTACACCTTCCTTTGCTCAAAACTGTCAATATTATACCAAAGTTTGTTAATATGACGCAACTTGACCAAAATTTCAATAATAATTTTTATTAAATACAAGACGTATTCTTTAACTTTTTGGGGTAATCTAATTTTGATTTCATGTTTTTATAAAGGAGGGAATGTCTTGCACGAGAAAAAAGTTATCAGCACCGACAAAGCTCCTGCTGCCATTGGTCCTTACTCCCAGGCCATTGCCTTTGGTCCATTAATTTTTACTTCTGGTCAAATTCCCTTTGACCCCGCCACCGGTAATCTGGTTGCCGGAGATATACAGGAGCAAACCCGCCGCAGTCTGGAAAACATTAAGGCAATCCTAGAAGCCGCCGGTGCCAGCATGGAACAGGTAGTCAAGACCACCGTATTCGTAAAGGATATGAATGATTTTGAGAAGATTAACCAGGTTTACGGTGAGTATTTCCCCAATCCTTCGCCGGCTCGTTCCCTGGTTCAGGTAGCTCGCCTACCAAGGGATGTGGGTATTGAGATTGAGGTTATTGCTGCACCGGGTCATGGTCATGCTGAAAGTGGTGGCGGTGGTTGCGGCTGCGGACATTAGGGACATTAGTAAGATGTAGCAAAAAAGGACTTACCGTTAGGGTAGGTCCTTTTTTGCCTTCCAACAATCCCTATGAAAAACCTAACATCTAATCCACCCGCTCCAGTACCTGAATCTCCAGCACCCTTTCATAGAAGGGCTCGCCAATGTAAAAGATTTTCACTTTATCCTTTTCATCGGGATCACTGGTATCGTCTCCTTCTTTATCCACAATTCTACCGGCATCCCAGCCATAGAAGTGATCCGGCACATATTTTTTGCTGCTGCCCTTTCCCTTTTCTTCTAAGTAAAGTGCCCGGTTAATCCGGTCAATTTCTCCACTAATATTTTTCACATCCAAGATAGTTAAGGCTTTCACAGTACCACCAGAGGTTAGACCAAGTTTTAAAAACTGCCCAGACTTTAATTTTTTTAGCAGGTCTTTATTGGTTTTGCTTTTAGATTTTTCATCACTGGTCTCTGCATCCCAGGCAATCGGATAGTCCACCTCCTCATTCATTAAATCCTTCACCGTGAGGATAAACGGCTCCCCTTCGGCATGGCGTAGGTAACTGGCATATACTTCCCTTTGTACCGGTGAAAAGTTTCTACGATCAACAAGCTCTACATAGGCCAATCTTCTTTTACTGTCCAAAATACCCTCTATTCGATAATTGATACACTGATTTAAATTCATCGGACGGCCCTGCCAGTAGGCTTTACAACTGGCATTGGCAACAACCTTCTGAATGCCCTTGAGCGAGCTAACTTGTACATCAATGCCATTTTTCCCCTCAGTAGTCCCTGCTATCCAGCCACTGACTTTCTTCTTAGCATCCAGGTAAATCCAACCCTGATCATATAGTTTGGATAAAATAGCTGCTAACTGGCCTCTGGTGACACTACCGTTTGCTCTAAAGGTTCCATCCGGAAAGCCAGACATCACTTTCAGTTCATGAACCGCCTGTACCGCTGGCAGGTAGTCTTTCGGAATACTGTCATTGTCTTTAAAAATGGTATCTTCCGCTGGTGCTTTTAGATACAAAGCTTTTGCTAGTAAAACCGCCAATTCCCCCCGGCTAATTGGCCTGTCATAACGAAAATTTTTGAGCATGGACCCTGGTAGATAATTTTGTTGTACAGCAAAATCCACATATTTTTGATTAATAGGAGCTACATAAGCAGTGGCCGGCCTGTTCTTTAGTGAC
This sequence comes from Desulforamulus reducens MI-1, assembly GCF_000016165.1. GTDB lineage: Bacteria > Bacillota > Desulfotomaculia > Desulfotomaculales > Desulfotomaculaceae > Desulfotomaculum > Desulfotomaculum reducens. The sequence continues at coordinate 2,563,366 of NC_009253.1, forward strand.
TTCATTTTTTTAATCTGTGCAGCATAGCCGGCCCCATCCATTATGCTGGTGATGGACTCCATGCAGCTAACGGGTTGATTGGGCCGAAAGGTGTTATCCTCAAATGGTATCATTAAACCAATAGCTGTTATTTTCTCTATTGGCTGCTTAGCCCAGTAATTGTTTATATCCTTAAGGTCCACCGTCGAGGACTGCACTCCCAGAGCCCAAACTGTGACGGGCTGCAAAAGACATAGTAGCAAGAAAAGAAATGTGCGCATACTTTTCATTAGAATTCTTATTATCCTCACCCCTTAAATACATCCACAAACCGATACATAGTACCCTTGTCCGTATAAATAAGGATACTGCCGTCCTTCAATAAAATAGGTGCCCTGGTAATGGTATCCTTTTCATCCTTCCCGGTGTCAACCATAATGCCACCTCCCTTGGCTAAGGTCTGACCGGTAGTTTTATCAATCTCTTTGTCCCAAAGCAAGCGACCGGCAAAACTAACACAAAAAATTCTGCCATCTGTGCTTCCTGCATAAATACGCTTTTTGGAGGGATCAACAGCCACTCCGGAAGCAACATTCAGTAGGGGAATATCCCATTTTAATTGACCGTTATCCCCATTAAGACAATATAGCCTGCTATTGCCACAAAAAAAGATGGTATTGTCATTGGAAAAGGAAATATCTGTTATATCTTGAGTTTTAACTGAATAGGACCATTCCTCTCGTCCTTTTTTCGGATCATAACAGCGGATTTTAGCCGATGTATTTCGATCCAGGGCGGCAGGATTGGTTACAACAATGAGATTACCCTCCGATCCAAAGGTCATGTGAATATTCTTGATGGTTCCAAGACTCTCCTGCCAAAGTTTTGCCCCCTGTTTATCAATGGCCTGTAGGCTATAACCTTTGTCTTTGTCTCCCAGACAAACATAAACTGCCTGTTCGTTCCCCTGCAAAGCAAGAATATTTTTTTCATCGGAATAGCGCCACTTATGACTTTTTAGTGGTTCCAGGGCATAGAGTCCGTCAGCAACCCCCAGATAGATTAAATTATTAGGCCCTGCAGAAACCGCTGCGCTGCTTTTGCTTCCTTTGGCTTTGGGTAGCAGACGGTAAAGCCAGGTTACACTGCCATTGGGTCTCATTTGTTGAATTCCTTCGGTTCCAGTGGCATAAATGATCTGATTTTGTACCAACAGTGGTTGCGTGATCTTGCCCCCCATATCCATTTTTCTTTCCCAAAGCTTAGTACCTTTGCTTAAATCATAACAGATGATTTTATTACCCGCCGGACAATACAGGAGACCATTATCGGTTATAGTAACATCCGCCGATAATTTACCGGCTTTCTCCACCATCCATTTTACTTCTCCATAGGGATAAAGCCGCCCAGCTGCCTCAGCCTGGAAAATCACAGTAAAAAATGCCAAAATCATAAGAAGTATTACATTAAGCTTTTTCAAATGATCAAACCCCCATTGCATATTTTTCTTCTTGTACCGCAGGGGCACTTCCTTCTAAAAAGGATTCTTTTTATTCCTATATCTTACTTTTCGGCCTTAATTGTCGGTACTTAAATAAAAAACCCCGGCCTAACCTAGGACCGGAGTTATCTTTGAACTTATTGCTGCTGCAATAGTTTAACAAAGTCTTGCTCAGTTAATATAGTAATCCCCAACTGCCGTGCTTTATCATGCTTGGAACCAGGGTTTTCTCCCACCACCACATAGTTGGTTTTTTTACTGACACTGCCGGAAACTTTACCGCCCCGTTCCTCAATAGCCCTTTGAGCTTCCTGCCGGGAAAAACCTTCCAGTGTGCCAGTTACCACAAAGGTTTTACCGCTCAAAGTCTGATCAGTGGACTCTGTCTGTTCAACCTCTTCCAACATATTCACACCGGCCTTGGACAACCGCTCTATCAAACCTTGGTTCTCCTGCCTGGAAAAATATTCCATTATACTTTCGGCAATACGAGGACCAATTTCCGAAATGCCGGTTAAATCTTCCGCCGTTGCTTGCATCAGAGCTTGCATAGAACCAAATTGGCGGGCCAGAATTTTAGCTGCTCGCTCACCCACATGGCGAATGCCCAGACCAAACAGAAGCTGACCCAGGGAATTATTTTTACTGGCTTCAATGGCAGCCAGCAGTTTTTGAGAAGACCGGGCTCCCATTCGTTCCTGCCGAATTAGATCCTCATATTTCAGATCATAGAGATCCGCAGGGTCCTTCACCAGTCCGCCTTTAATAAGCTGGTTCACAATGCCTTCCCCCAGCCCCATAATATCCATAGCACTGCGGGAAACAAAGTGGATAATGCCCTCCCGGGATTTGGCTGAACAGTTTTCATTGGTGCAGCGGTGAGCCGCTTCTCCTGCCACACGAACTACCTCTGCACCACATTCCGGGCAGGTAACAGGTAGGATAAAAGGAACTTCATTACCAGTTCGTTTTTCAGGGTATACCTGAACAATTTCCGGGATAATATCCCCTGCTTTCTGCACCAGGGCTTTATCTCCAATACGGATATCCTTCTGGCGAATAATATCTTCATTATGCAAGGTGGCTTTACTAACGGTGGTGCCCGCCAGTTGAACCGGCTCCAGGATGGCTGTGGGGGTTAATACACCGGTACGTCCCACCCGTATGATGATATCCTTAATGGTGCTGACGGCTTGCTCAGCGGGAAATTTATAGGCGATGGCCCAGCGGGGACTTTTCATGGTTGTACCCAGCCGCTGCTGTTGCTCCAATGAGTTCACTTTGATTACCATGCCATCAATGGCATAGGGCAACTGGTAACGCTTAGCCTGCCACTGGCTGATAAAGTCAATAACCTCGTCGATGCTGCCGCACACTTGATGATCCGGGTTAATGCGAATTCCCAGTTCCTTTAACCAGGCCAAGCTCTCTGCATGGCTTGGGGGCTTAGCTCCTTCTATGTAACCGATGGCATACATAAACACACTCAGGTTGCGGGCGGCCGTAATTTTAGGGTCCAATTGGCGTAGACTACCTGCCGCCGCATTGCGTGGATTGGCAAAGAGCGGTTCCCCGGCTTCCTCCCGGGCTTCATTAAGTCGTACAAAGGAATCCTTGGGCATATAGGCTTCGCCCCGGACCTCTAGAAAGGGAACTTCCTGCGTTAGCCGCAGAGGAATGGCCCTGATGGTCTTTAGATTAATGGTAATATCTTCTCCCAGTTCGCCATCTCCCCGGGTAGCACCCCTGACCAGCAGGCCCTTCTCGTACCAGAGAGAAATGGCCAAGCCGTCGATTTTAAGCTCCACCACATATTTTACTTCTTCACCGGGCAGATAGGAACGAACACGCCGATCAAATTCCCGCAAATCCCCTTCACCAAAGGCATTGCCTAAACTTAGCATCGGTATTTTATGCGGTACAGAAGAAAAACCCCTTTGCACCTGCCCCCCAACCCGCTGGGTTGGGGAATCGGGGGTTACCAACTCCGGGTGACGCTCCTCCAGCCGTAGTAATTCCTGCATTAATTGATCGTACTGGGCGTCAGTAATAGTAGGTTGATCCAGTACATAGTACTGGTAGTTATGATGGTTTATCTCCCGGCGCAGTGCTTCCACCCGGGCCTTGCTTTGTTGGCTTAAATCTGCCACAATCTTCCCCCCTGAAAAACAATTAAAAACCTCCATGGGCAATAATTTCCGCTACATACTTGATAATGTAAGCCCCGGGAGCAAAAAACAATTGTGCCAATAGGGTTCCCAGCAGGCGGGTAACAGCCAAATAAAAGGACATTTGCTGAACATCCTGCTCAGGTCGTTCTCCCCGCAGGGCCTGATCGGTTATGCCCGCTGCAGTGGGGTCCACCACCGTAGCAAATAAAATGGTGGCAATACCATTAATAATGCCGGAAAGCAACGTTGCTGTGGCACGGAACTCCGGGAATAGCGCTCCGGCATAGAGCGAAGAAAGAACCGATGTGGTATAAATGCCGGTAACAAATATATTAAGCACTAAAAATTTTCTTGGTATGCTTAGTTTCTCCCGAAATGCCTGAAGAAAATATTGCCAACTGGGTACATTGACAGTGGCCCGAGCCATTTTGGCTGCTTTGCCAGGGGAAAACAACACCAGCCCAAGCATTTTCGGTACAGATTTCACCTGGTCAAAGAGGTCAATACCACGGGTAAACACCTTAACAAAGGTAGGTATAAAGACACCCCCAATAAGGGTTCCCAGGGTCGCTCCCAAAATCACTGTCCGAATCTGAACATTTAGGACTCCCAGCTCGTGCTGATAAACAGTGCTTTGTAATAAATTAGCACCTAGACCAGCGGCCTCTTGCCCCCGGGCAATGGCATGTTCAATAATGGATGACAACAGGGGTGCCTGCAGCATATTCGCTGTCTGGGCGATTAGGAATATCACATTGAACAGGGAATAGGCAGTGGCCAACCGTTTTGTACTGACGCCGGCTGGACGTACTGCGTATATTAAGGTATTAATTAAGTGGATGATGGCAGTTAAAGCCACCACAGCCATTAAGCGGTCCATATTTTTCCTCCGCCCTTATTGTTACCAATTTAGATCTTTTCCAGTGGTGCATACTGGGCAATCAGGGTTTTTAGGCCCATTTCAGGAAATGCCACAGTAATTTCTGCATTACCGCCATTGCCCTTTACTTTCACGATAACCCCGTCACCCCATTTGGCATGCCGAACTTTGTCTCCCAGTAAATAACTCTTAGGAACTGCCGCAGGGGCGGCTGGGGCTTGGGTCGCTATTGTACCGGTTTTATTAAATAAACTGGATTTTATAAGCCCGGATCCCGCAGCTAGCTTTTTAACAGGGGATTGGCCAACGGTCAGTTCTAGGGGTATTTCCTCTAAGAAGCGGGATTTGGCATTCATGTTGGTACGCCCAAACAGGGTTCTTTCCCAACAGTGGGTAATGTATAGTTCTTCTTCAGCCCGGGTAATACCCACATAGGCCAGTCGACGTTCCTCCTCCAGTTCCTCTTCGTCGTAAAGGGCCCGGCTGTGGGGGAACACGCCTTCTTCCATGCCGGTTAAAAAGACTACCGGATATTCCAGCCCTTTGGCACTGTGTAGTGTCATTAAAGTAATTTGATCTGCTTGGGGGTCGTGCCGATCCAAATCGGTTACCAGGGAAATGGTAGAAAGGAAATCCGCCAGCCCCCCGGTTTCTTCCCCCTGTTGTTTATCATATTCTTTTGTAACCGTGAGGAATTCCTGCAAGTTCTCCAAGCGGGTTCTGGCCTCAACGGTATTTTCCAGTTCCAGTTCAGCCTTATAGCCAGTGCGATTTAGAACCTCTTCGGTGATCTCCGTTACAGAAAGGAACTCCACCTGTTTCTTCAAACTGGCAAGGTTGTCTGCCAGTTCTCTACATTGCTTGCGGGCTTTAGCCGGCACACCAGGAATATCATCCACCAGAGCCAGAGCCATTAAGACAGTGAGATCTCTTTCTGTGGCAAAGTTGGTCAGCTTTTCAATGGATGCAGCCCCCACTCCCCTTTTGGGTACGTTAATTATACGCAACAGGCTCTGGCTGTCTACAGGGTTCGCAATTACTCTTAAATAGGAAAGAAGATCTTTAATTTCTTTACGGTCATAGAACTTCTGCCCACCAAAGATACTATAGGGAATGCCTTGACGAAGAAAAACTTCTTCAAAAACACGGGATTGGGCATGGGTCCGGTAGAGTATGACCATATCACGATACTTGCGGTTATGGGAGAAACGCAAATCTTTAACACGGTCCGCAATGTACATAGACTCAAAGCGTTCGTTCTCTGCCCGGTAGATATGAATTCGATTACCCTCCCCTTTGGAGGTCCAGAGTTTCATATCCTTAGCCTCAGCATTGTTTTTAATAACAGCATTGGCAGCCTGTAGAATGTTACCGGTGGAACGGTAGTTTTGTTCCAGTTTGACCACTTTTGCCTCGGGATAGTCCCGTTCAAAGTCCAGAATGTTGTTAATATCGGCTCCCCGCCATTTATAAATAGACTGGTTGGGATCACCTACCACACAAACATTGCGATGACTTTCTGCCAGCATGTTCACCAAAACATACTGAGTATGGTTGGTGTCCTGGTACTCATCCACCAAAATATATTTAAATTTATTTTGGTAATAGGCTAGGACATCTGGGTTTTCCTTAAACAAACGCACTGTTAACATGATTAGGTCATCAAAATCCACCGCATTATTTTTAAATAGTTTTTCCTGGTACAGGCGATAGACCCTGGCAGCTACCTGTTCAAAATATTCAAAGGCCTGACGATCATATTGGGCCGGTGTCTGAAGCTTGTTCTTTGCTCCTGAGATCGCTGACAGCATAGCCCGGGGTTGAAACCTTTTTTCATCAATTTCTAATTCCTTTAGGCATTCTTTGATGACAGTTTGTTGATCAGCATCGTCGTAAATGGAAAAGTTAGAACCATAGCCCATAACATCGATTTCTCTTCTGAGGATACGCAGACAGGCACTGTGAAAGGTAGTTACCCAAAGGTCCTTGGCTGCTTGGGGTACTAAATTTTCTACCCTTGCTCGCATTTCATTAGCAGCCTTATTGGTAAAGGTGATGGCTAAAATGTTATAGGGCCGAACTCCTTGGCTGAGAATTTGGGCAATTCGATGTGTCAGCACTCTGGTCTTACCGGAGCCAGCACCTGCCAGTACCAACAGGGGGCCTTCCGTATGTTGTACCGCCTCTTCTTGGGCAGGATTCAATTGCGATAAAATATTCATCTATTTCCTCCACCTGGTAGTTTCTAGGGTTACTAAGGTTGGAAAGACCTTCTCTTTCCACATGTTAGGAAAAACACAGTACATTATATCAAACATTGTGTTTTAAAGAAAAGTCTTTCTTCCCCTGTCCGTTAACAATGCTCCTTTGAGTTATTGATGAAACTCTTTTGGAAATTGTCTTAAATTACGCTGAAAAAATGTAAGCTATATGATATAATTAAAATACCTCATCAAAAAGTGCACCTCCGTGGCCTGCCGGTAACGGCAGGCTGCCTTATTTGCCACTAGCTTTATTTATATATAAAAATAGCACCACTATCTACAGTGGTGCTGAGCTTTAATATAAACCTTTTTTAGTATTCACGCTAACACTGCTTACTCCGATCTTCTCACAGAAATTCACCAGACACCTTATTTCCGACGCTTTGCCAGTTCCCGGTACACCTCCTGGGTACTAACCCCTTGGTTGGCCAGCAACACCAGCAGGTGATAGATCAGATCCGCTGCCTCGTAGGTGAGTTCTTCTTGGCTGTTCTTGGCTCCAATGATAACCTCGGCGGCTTCTTCCCCAATCTTCTTGCAGATTTTATCTACGCCCTTTTCAAATAGATAGGTGGTATAGGAACCTTCCGGGCGGTCCTCTTTACGGCTCAGGATAACTTGAAACAGTTGCTGGATAATTTCTGCCCCAACTGTTTCTGTTGTATTGCCATAAACCGCTGCAGGGTCAAATTTCTTCTCGCCCTCCACAATGACAGTGTTATCCTGGTTTATTTTATTATGGAAGCAGGATGTATAACCCTCGTGGCAAGCGGCTCCACCCACCTGTTCCACCAACACCAAAAGTGTATCGGCATCACAGTCATAATAAAGCCCCTTTACCCTTTGTACATGGCCGGAGGTTTCACCCTTTTTCCACATTCTTTGGCGGCTGCGGCTGTAAAACCAGGTTTCTCCGCTAGCCTGGGTTTTTTCAACTGCTTCTTGGTTCATCCAGGCCATCATTAATACTTCCTTTGTATGTACATCCTGCACAATGGCCGGAATCAGTCCCGCTTCATTATACTTTAAAACCTCTTTGTCAAACTGCATTTCCGCTCACCAGCTTCCTTCATTTTCCATGCAAGCCTTTTTAAAGTCTTACCGGAATACCCTGTTCCATTAGATACTCTTTGGCCTGCCGAATAGTATATTCCCCAAAGTGAAAAATCGATGCCGCCAGGGCTGCATCAGCCATGCCATCGGTTAAGCCCCGGGCCATGTGTTCCAGATTGCCCACCCCACCGGAGGCGATTACGGGGATTTTCACATGTTGGGCAATTGTTCTGGTGAGGGCCAAATCAAACCCCTCTTTGGTCCCGTCCCTGTCCATACTGGTAAGCAAAATCTCACCGGCACCTAATTCCTCGGCTTTCAAGGCCCACTCCACCGCATCCAAACCAGTGGAAGTACGGCCACCATGAATATATACTTCCCATTTTTCCGAAGCAACCTGACGGGCATCCATGGCCACAACGATACATTGGCTGCCGAACTTAATGGCCCCTTCGGAGATAAGCCGGGGGTTCTTGATGGCTGCCGTATTAATACCAATTTTATCGGCCCCGGCCTTTAGCATCAGTCTCATGTCATCCACCGTTCGAATGCCGCCGCCCACAGTGAAAGGGATAAAGACCTCCTCCGCCGTACGTCGCACCACATCCAGCATAGTGACACGGCCATCTGAAGAAGCTGTTATATCCAGAAACACCAATTCATCGGCTCCTTCTTTGTCATAAAAGGCAGCCAGTTCCACTGGGTCTCCGGCATCTCTCAGGTTGACAAAATTTGTCCCCTTAACCACTCTGCCAGCAGTTACATCCAAGCAGGGAATCACTCGTTTCATCAGCATACTGATTCCTCCCCCCGGGCAATGACCAGGGCCTCAGGCAACTTGACAGCATTGGTATAAAGAGCCTTTCCCAGGATGGCTCCCTCCACCCCATCTTGTTCCAATTTTTTCAATTGCCGAATATCTTCCAGAGAAGCAACACCGCCGGAGGCGATTACCCTAAGTCCACTGTTCCTGGCCAATTCGCCAGTGGCTGCCAGATTTGGTCCAGATAGTTTACCGTCACGCCTAATATCCGTAAAAACTGCCCGTTCGATTCCCAACTGTTTCATTTCCAGGGCTAAGTCCAAGGCTGTTCTTTTAACAGTTTCTCCCCAACCCTGAATTGCCACCTGACCGTCCTTGGCATCAATTCCCAGCAGAATCCGCTGACCATATTTACGGCAGGCCTCAGCCACCAATTCTGGTTTTAGAATGGCTGCACTGCCTAGAATAACACGGTCAACTCCCAGGGACAATAAGTCTTCAATGGTTTCCAAATCACGGATACCTCCGCCCACCTGGACCGGCACCTGAACCCCCTGCACAATTTGGGCAATGGATTGGCGGTTACGTGGTTGACCGGCAAAGGCACCATCCAAATCCACCACATGGATGTACTGGGCACCCTGATCCTGCCACAACCGGGCCATGCTGCCAGGATCATTGGAGTATACTGTGGCACTGTCCATACGCCCTTCCACAAGACGTACACATTGACCCTCTTTTAAATCTATGGCCGGAAACAGGATCATGCCCTCACCATCTTTCCAAAGTTTTCTAAGATACGAATTCCCAGAGTGCTGCTCTTTTCGGGATGAAACTGAATACCAAATACATTGGCCTTGCCCACGACGGCAGGAAACCTTACCCCATAGTCCGTCAGGCATAGGATCAGGTTATCATCGGTTGGCGCCACATGGTAGGAATGAACAAAATAGAAAGCTGAACCATTTGAGATTCCCTCTAGTAAAGGGCTTGCTTGTTTGATTTCTATTTGATTCCAGCCCATGTGGGGTACCTTTAGGGTACCGGCGGGAAACCGTTTTACTGTACCAGGCAGAATGCCCAGCCCTTTGGTTTTACCAAACTCTTCACTGGATTCAAATAATAGCTGTTGTCCTAAACAAATGCCTAAAAAGGGTTTCTCCCTCTGAACAACCCTTTTGATGGCTTCAACCATGCCGCTCTTTTTAAGGTTTTCCATGGCATCGGCAAAGGCACCTACACCGGGCAAAACCACCGCCCGTGCATCGTCTACCTGCTCTGGTTGTTGGACTATTTCTGCCTGGTAGCCTGCCCTGGCAAAGCCCTTTTGCACACTGCGTAAATTGCCCATGCCATAATCAATAATGGCAATCATCTTACAACACTCCCTTAGTGGAAGGAATACCTGTTAACCGTTGATCCTTGGACACCGCCTGTCGTAAAGCCCTTCCTAGGGCCTTAAAGGCTCCCTCAATAATATGATGGGTATTGCGACCACTTAACATTCGTACATGAAGGGTCATACCACAGTTCAGGGCCAGTGCTCTAAAAAATTCTTCCACCAATTCGGTATCGAAATTTCCCACTTTAGCCGCGGGCAAAGGTAAATCTAATTCCAAATGACCCCTGCCGCTCATATCCAAAGCCACTAGAATCAAGGATTCATCCATGGGTACCAAAGCATGGCCATAGCGAACGATTCCCTGCTTATCCCCCAGGGCCTGCTTGATGGACTGTCCCAAGGTGATCCCCACATCTTCTACGGTATGATGATCATCAATATGAGTATCTCCTGCTGCTTTCACAGTTAGATCAAGGGCCCCGTGTTTGGCAAATAAGCAAAGCATATGATCAAAAAAACCGACTCCGGTTGCCACCTGATATTTGCCATTACCGTCCAGAAAAACTTCCACCAAAATGTCGGTTTCAGAGGTTTTGCGTTCGAATTTAGCTTGACGGTTTAGCAATTGTCTTTTTCCTCCCTTAATTGCTCAAGAACTTCTGTTAGGGCTTGCAGAAATTTTGTATTTTCCTCCGGGGTACCAATGGACATGCGCAGGAAACCGGGCAATTCCGGACCGCCCAATTGACGGATGAGCACTCCTTTTTCCAATAAACCCTGGTAAACGGTTTTACTGGCATAATTGGTTCGGAAAAGGATATAGTTTGTAACTGAAGGGTAAGATGTTACTCCTTCTAAACTTTGTAAATTTTGATAAACCTTCTCACGTTGCTCTTTAATCTCCTGAATTTGCAGTTTAAAGTGCTCCTTATTTTTTAACACTACTCTGGCTGCGGCCTGTGAAAAGGAATTTAAATTATAGGGTTGTTTGACCTTCTTTATTTGACGTAATACATCTGGGTGAGCCAGCATGTAGCCAACCCGCAAGCCTGCCGTTGCAAAGGCTTTGGAAAAGGTCCGAAGAATTAACAGGTTGGGATAACGGTTCAACAGAGGGGTACAGTCTTCTCCACCAAACTCCAGATAGGCCTGGTCAACCACCACCAGGCAATTTACCTGCTGCAGCACACCTTCTATTTCCTCTAGGGTCGAAGCATTACCTGTGGGGTTATTGGGGGAGCAAAGAAAAATTACCCTTGCTTCCGGTTTCCGAGCATAACTCACCAAGGCAGGTACGTCAACAGAGAAATCACTACGACGGGGCACTGGAATGGGTCTGGCCCCCGCAATCAGAGCATGTATTTTATACATGCCGAAGGTGGGGTTGGTGATAAGCACCCGACCACCGGTGCCAAAGGTTAGTAATATATTTAAGATTAGCTCGTCAGAACCATTACCCGCCATCACCTGTTCCGGTAACACCCCTGCATATTCTGCAATGTCTTTACGTAGTTCAATGGCATCACTATCAGGATAGCGGCTCAGCAGTTCATCGGCAACGAGGGCAGCCATCTGTTGGGCCACTGCTTGAGGAAAGGGAAAGGGGTTTTCATTGGCATCCAGTTTAATGGCCTCGGGGTAGAGGTGGGCATCATAGGGTATCAATTTCTCTAAATCCGGGCGAATGAGTTTGGTTACATTAAAAGAATCACGCAATTTTTTCACATCCTTCAAAGGGAATGTCCCAGTTTTTCTTCGGTGCAATGAATATATACACATCTAATATTTAAGTTATCCCCATTAGCTCCGGTCTCCGCACCGATAGCAAATACCTTCTTGTCAATCTATTTACCCAAACGTACCTTCACAGCGTTGGCGTGGGCCTGCAGTCCCTCTACCTCGGCCAGACGAATAATGTCCGGTCCCAGCTTCTGCAAGCTTTCTTCCGAAAAGCCGATCACGCTGGTTTTTTTCATAAAGGTATCCACATTCAGTGGTGAGTAAAAGCGGGCTGTGCCGCCGGTGGGCAGGACATGGTTGGGACCCGCCAGATAATCTCCCACCGGTTCCGGGGAATAGTGACCCAGGAAAACAGCTCCGGCATGTTTAACTTTGCCTAAGTACTTAACTGGTTCGTTCAGCAACAGTTCCAGATGCTCCGGAGCAAAGCGGTTGGCCCACTGCAGAGATTCGTCGATGCTTTCTGTTAAAATGATGGCACTATGATTGGACAAGGACTGACGAGCAATTTCCTGTCTAGGCAATTCAGCCAACTGTCGTTCTAATTCCATGCTAACGGCCTCCGCCAAGGCAGTATCGTGAGTTAGTAAAATGGCCGATGCCATGGGATCATGCTCAGCCTGGGAGAGCATATCCGCAGCCGCACAGTCAGGTTTAGCAGTGCCATCTGCCACCACCAACACTTCACTGGGACCTGCCAGCATGTCAATACCCACTACCCCATAAACCATCCGTTTGGCCAGGGTTACATAGATGTTGCCGGGTCCTGTGATTTTATCCACCGGAGCAATGGTTTCTGTGCCATAGGCCAGGGCAGCAACGGCCTGGGCTCCACCCACTTTATAGATGTCATCGACTTCGGCTTCTGCCGCAGCCACCAGGGTATACGGATTGATCTTTCCATCGTTCATGGGTGGCGTAACCATAACAATTTGTGTAACCCCAGCTACTTTAGCGGGAATAGCATTCATCAATACTGAAGATGGATAAGAAGCGGTTCCACCGGGAACATAAATACCCACCCGATCCAATGGAGTAATCAACTGACCTAGGACGCTGCCCTCTGGATCTGGTTGGAACCAGGAACGGGTCAGTTGCTTCTGATGAAAGTTTTCAATCCGCTGCTTGGCCAGACGCAGGGATGCTAAAATCTCCGGGTCCACTTGCTGGTAGGCTGCTTCAATTTCCTCCGGAGTTACCTTTAAACTTGTTGGTTCCAGACTTGCTTTATCAAAACGCCGGGCAAAAAAACATAGGGCTTTATCTCCCTGTTCTCTCACCTCTTGCATAATAGAAGCAACCCGTTGGGCCACCTCCGCCTGGGTGTCTATTCTGTTATTTAATAAGCTGGCTATTTTTTCCTCATCTGAGGACTTAATAACTCTAATCATTTCCATTTAGCTTCCCCTCCTCCACAACTTGCCGCATTCTATCTACTAGGGGATTTATCCGTTCGCTCTTTAAGCGGTGACTGACCCGGTTAGCAATCAAGCGGGTGGTTGAACTAAGTACATCGGCCACTGGTACCAGTTTGTTCTCACGCAGAGTACGACCAGTGGATACCAGGTCCACGATCATCTCAGCTAATCCCACGATGGGTGCTAATTCAATGTTGCCATGCAATTTAACAATTTCCATTTGCATACCCCGTTGGCGAAAGAATTCTTCAGCAATGCGGGGGAACTTGGTGGCTACACGGGTTTGATTCCAATACTGAAGTTGTTGTTCCTTGCCCTCGGGCACAGCCACCACAAAGCGACAGCCTCCGTATTTTAAATCCAATAACTCGTAAATATCCTTATGCTGTTCCATAATAGTATCTTTTCCCACCAGACCCAGATCTGCGGCTCCATATTCTACATAGGTAGGAATATCAGTGGGCCGACAGATAATAAAGCGTACCGCTTCTTTTTCGGATTGCAGCAGTAGCTGACGCCCGGGATCTTTCATAAAATCTATATCCAAACCTGCCATGCCCAGAAGTTTTACGGTTTCTTTGTATAGGGTTCCCTTGGGCAAAGCAATAGTTAATTGTTCTCTGGCTGCCACCACGGGTATCACCTCTTTAACTTATTAAATTACTAATATAATGATATGTTAAATGCATGTAGTAAAGGTGTCAAGTAAAATTTTTAATACCCTTTGGTGGTAATAATAAATTGCACATGTATTTCTAGTATTCCTTTAATTTAATGAATTAATGCTAGATAAAGAAGAAACCCCCCAGCATTTCTGCCGAAGGGTCTCCTCTGTGGATCTAGTCTACCAAGGGAATAGAATCAGTAAGTTCATCGGTAATAGAATTAGTGAGTTCATCAGTAACAGGATCAGTAAGTTCATCGGTGACAGGATTAGTAAGTTCATCGGCAACAGGATCAGTTATTGGCACATCTGTTATTGTATTTATTTCCTCCACGCTTAGGTTATTGGGAATAGTTTCAACATCGGTATTTTCCAAGGTTACTAACATATTTGCATTGGTATCTTCTAAAGGAAAAGAACAATCAAGACTTGTGGTAACATACCCTGTTTTACTAAAAGTTAGTTTATATTCCCCTGCCATTGGTCTATAATCATCACTGGGGTAGATAACATAGTGTCCCTCATTTTCTTCATTATTCATTTCGTTATGAAAGACCCTTTGTAAAGGAATATTTACACCATCTTTTTCCAAAGAGAAATTAAACACGAGACTGGAATCCTCGTCTAGATCGCCAGCAACAAGATCTGTTATTGGAGCACCTGTTGCTGCATCTTTTACCCTCACACCTAGATGATATGGAACAGACATCTCGGTACTCTCTAAGGTAACTGCTATATCTGCAGCGGGATCCGCTGGTGCTCCAAGAGTAATTCTCACACCTTCCATCATGTGACCCTGGTGTCCGCCTTGTACCGACACAAGTCTCCAAAAATCTGAAGTGTTGTGAAGATACAGTTCAGACACACCCTGGGGAATAGCTGCAGCAATATCAAACATTGCAGTATTATCCCGGGGGGTAATGGAGTTGATGGGGACAATTATTTCATTATTACCAGCATAATAGGAAAGCTTTACTTCTTCAGGTGTAAGTCCTGCTAGGCTTTTATCAAGATTAAGTGTGAATCCGTCGTTGGTAACATTATTTACATAGGCTTTATTGGTAATGACTGGTGACCAATGAGACAATATTTGGATAAAACCACCCACATTGACACCATCGCCAGTGGCACGGCAGAGCAGAAGGTAGCCTGCATCGGCTTCGCTGGTTGTATAGGTTAGCTCTGTTGCTCCTTCTATGGCCGTCATAGTAAAGGTAGCTGGATTTACCCTATACCACTGGTAAGTTAGATATTGACTAAGATCAGTGTTATCATGCTCCGGCAGTTTTTTTACATCAAATGATGCTTGCTTGCCACTGCCAACAAAGGGGCTCATGACACCAGTAATCCACATACTTTCATCCAGTCCCCAGCCTGAAAAGGTTGTAGCAACAGCAACTAGAGGGGCCTCCACCTCGTTGGAGGTATAGCCATCCCTGTCGCCACCATTAACCAACAGACGGTACTTATAACTTCCGGCCGGGCTGCTGAGGCTGAAATTATCCTGTGCATTATTTGAGGTCGTAAGATCCACATCGTAATGCTGATAATTCCTCCATGTGGAGCCATCATCAGAATACTGCAAAGTATAGCTAGTGGCACCATATTCTGAGGGTGGGTCAAATTTAAGGTCTACTACAGCATAATTACCCAATTCTCCTCCATTATAGATAAAGCCCTCATTTACCCTATGGGTTCTATCTACATATAGTCCACCAATTTTTCCTGGTTCACTGCTAAAGGGTGTAAAGTCAGGTAGTGTTCCTCCCTCTCCTGGTGTAAAGGGAGCCGGTTCAACGGGAACTTCTGTTATAAAATTAGCCACCAGGGTTTTGGCTGCTGAACCCATGGTGAATGAGTAGGAAGCATTAGTACTAACCTGTATACCATTCTCTTTCCAGTCAATAAATTTGTAGCCAGGGTTTGCTATGGCGGTTACTGTTACTGCCACCCCTTGAGTATAGCTACCGCCACCACTTACTGTGCCTCCTGCTTCGGGATTAGTCAATACTGCTACTTCATATTTTGTGGTAGTACTGCTGCCACCACTTCCACCGCCGCCACCGCCGGTGGATGAAGTTCCTCCAGAAACAGTCTGACCTCCAATACTGGAAGTTACACCGTTAGCAACCTCTCGCTTTGTGGGTGTCTGGGCAATACTCACATTAGCTGCGTTTACTTTGGCCGTTTCAATTTTACCCTCTCCAGTAACCTTGGCCGCTGCATTAGCCGTTAAAGTGTTTACCGTTGCATCTTTGGCAACATTAACAATGGCACCAATAGCCTCCTTGGCCACTTCTAAGGTTTCGATTTGACCAGCTGTAACTTCCACCTCTACTTCTTTGGTTGCCACTATAACAGCAGCAAAATTACCTGTTAAATTGACCTTAGCAGATGCAGGGATAATTTCCGATAGGGTTACGGCTTCAAAGCCGGGGCCCGTTGTGGTAGTTTCAACCAGGGTGGCACCGGACTCCAGCCGCACAACCTTAACTGTTGTATTACCGGAGGCAACTACCCTTACACCTTCTTTGGATACTGTTATATTGGGCAATGAGCAATCCTCCAAGGTAACGCTGTTTGCTCCACCACCCTTAATAATTGTTTTACCACTTACCTTTACGTTCTTAAGCTTGACATCACCGTTTCCGACTCCCTCAGCTAATAACAAATCTCCGCTAATGGTAGTGTTTTGCAAAGTTACATCTGCCACACTAATTGTAACATTACCGTTAATGGTTTCTCTACCTGTGGCAGGTCCATAGGTGCCTGGTTTAGCATAGAATACGGTTTTCTCTGCAGCAGTGGCTTGCTGACCTTTGACCCGATCCAATGAAACTATGGCTTCAGCCCGTGTAATAGGCTTTGTTGGTTTAAAAGTTTGGTCTGAGTAGCCACCCATGTAACCCTTTGAAGATACTGCACCTATGGCAGCCTTACTCCATTGGGGCATATCCTTTGCATCCTTAAAGTTGTTTATATTAAAACCTGAACCAGCATCTAGTTTTAAGAGCCTAGATATTATTGAGGCAACTTCTTGTCTAGTTATCTGATTATTCGGCTTCATTGTTCCATCCTGGTAGCCGCTGATATACCCCGCGGCGATGGCTTTACCTATTTCACCAGCGAACCAATCATTTGCTTTAACATCTGAAAAATTAAATTCTATTATTTCTGTAAAACCAAAGGACCTGTTTACTAGTGCTACAAATTCCGCCCTTGTAATATTGTTGTCTGGCTTAAATTGGCCGTCCTCATATCCTTTGGCCAAACCACTTTGCACCCACCCGCTTAATTGATTTTCAGCCCAGTGTCCTTTAATGTCGGAGTCTTGGGCTAACACAGCCATGGGCATTAAAGTTAACAACAACAAAATTATCAGTAACTGGATAAATAACTTATTTTTTATTTTCTCAACCATCACACATTACCTCCCTTTTTAAAATCCAACCATTTTGATGACTTGTTTATTCAACCCACCTTTCTTAAATAATTAAAATATAAAGCCATATTTCCATAAACCTAATTAGACAAAAAAGTTGCCACCAAAGACAAAACCCCGGGCAAGGAAATAAATTGGAAAACATAAGAAGCTGTTAGAAAGCAAAAAGAAATAGCTAAACTTATTTAGCCATAAGAAACAAATTTATCGTGCAATTATTATTACTGTAAAAGGATTACTTAAACTACTACCCATTAAGATTGTTTTATGGATATTCTTACCCTGAATGATATCCTACCCCTAAACCTACCCCTAACTTATATCATGTAGTCAAACAGAAACCACCCTTTGGGTGGTTCAAAATTTTTAAAAAATTTAGGTTTTAGGGGTAGGAAAAAAAACAAAAAAAAAGAATGTATTTTTATTATGATTAGAAATAAATTAAAATCAATTTTATATATGCCGCAATGGGTAGCCCACTCCGCCTCCCTAATCTTGATATTTGGCTGGATCTTAATTTATCCAATGCACGGTTTTTTGTTGCATTATCTGTTTGGATCCAATGCTTACCTTTTAGGCCATGTTTTTACTGCAAGTCATGGTCTGGGACTGGTAGCATTAGGACTACTACCCATTTATGTACTTCGAAACACCTTATTAGTAAAATTGGCCGGCTTTGCCATTTTCATTTTTACATTTATTTGGACCATATTGCCAGTAAATAGTTACATCCAGTATAGTATATGTACTTTACTTGGTTTTATCTCCGCCTACCTAGTACTGATCTGGGCCTGTGGCTTCCATTTTAATAAATATCCAGAGCTTACAGTAGGTTTTGCAATGGCATTTACTAACATAATACTTGGCCTAGTGGTATTCGAGTATACCCAACCAGAAACATTGCCTAAAGTTATCACCTCTTTAACCGGACTGGGCCCCCTGTTTGGAGCTTTTTATCTAGCCCGCCCAAAACCAATAGCAGAACCTCAGCTAATCTTGGAAGAACCAGGAAAAAACAAAACCATCATGTACACATTTCTAGGCATAGCAATATTGTCTTCTTTCGCCTACTTTTCTGGGGGGTTGTGGTATAGGGCGGTGCTACCCCTGTTCTATTTAAAAATGCCTGAACTAATTGGTATTGAATCCTTCGTATACGCATTATCCGTTCTTATCCTGGCATTTTTCTCCAACAAATACTCCTTCTACTGGGTAGGAACCATCGGCCTAAGTATGCTAGGGGTTGGCCTGGCTACTTCAATATCGGGATTAGAAAGTTCCATCGAGGTTACAATAACTCTTTCCTTTTTGGCCATTGGATTTGGAGCCATAGACTTGTTTTACTGGCTTATACTGCGTAAATTGTCTACTTTTCTAGGATACCAGAAGGCCTTCGGTCTGGGCTTGGGTTTATCCCTGTTTTTTATCACAGCCCCTGGCATAGCCATAGATACTGGTATTCTTAAAAACCCGCTTTTAAACCCAGTCCTGTCTATAATAGGAGCCTGTCTGTTATTTTTGATTAACCCCCTGCTGGTATATTTGCTTCGCTCATTGTCATTGTTTTCAGCCAGTGAAAAAATACTTGCCACTCTCACAGATAAGCTGACCGCTACCAGGGATGATCAGATACCCACTGCAAAATTGCCGGAATATTTTATCAGATTAACCAAGGCTGAGAAAAAAGTGTACGATCTTATCTGCAAAGGTCATACCGACGTGGAAATCGCAAGTTCTCTATTTATATCCCGTCATACCGTAAAGTTTCATGCTAGAAATATTTTTAAAAAAGCTGGTGTCTCTAACCGAAAGGAACTACTGGCTAACCTGTCTGGAAACAGAGATGAAGATAAAAGATACCCCTCTGGAAAGTGCTAAAACATTAGCTTTCCGAAGGGGTATCTTTTATCAAAAATAAACAGATTATAGGCTTAACTCCTCACTTTTGCCTTCTTTATCAAAATAGATCACCCTAGAAGCTCCCAGGCTTCTGGCCTCGGCCTTGGCCTTTGCCGGTGGATATTCGAACATGGCAGTAACCACCTTTAGTCCCTGGTATCTTAATTCCTTTACACATTGGAGGGCATTAGCCAGACTATTATCCTCCCAAGCCACCAGTACATCCGGTACTGGTTCCCTTGGGGGACCCTGTAGACGCTCCAGTGCCACCAAAACCCGTTCTAGATTAACCGCAAAGCCCGTGGCAGGCATGGGTAAACCAAATTTTGCCAAAAGTTGATTGTAGCGACCTCCACCACAAATGGGAAAGCCCATGGCTACGGTATAACCTTCAAATACCAGACCAGTATAATAATCCAGTCCCCTTAACAAACCTAAATCCAGGGTTATATGCCTTTCCACGCCATAACAGGTTAATCCCCAGTACAGTTGACGAAGATTATCAATGGCATCAGCAGCTGGCCCTGGTTGGGCCAACCCAAATGCCCGGTCTAATATTTCCGGCCCGCCACGCAATTCAATAAGATCCAGTGTCCGGCGAGCTTCCTCCGGTGTGGCCGCGTGGGAGCCAAGAATTTCTTCCACCTTAACAAAATCTTTATTTCCCAGGGCTTCTTTCAGTTCCTGGGCTACTTCCTTGGGCAGACCCAGTTGCTTTACTAAGCCATGAAATATGCCTACATTACCAATGCTAATTTGAAAATCGGCTAATCCGGTCTGCATTAAATATTCAGCCACCATTGCCACCACTTCAGCATCAGCTTCAGGCGACGAAGGGCCCATTAATTCCACCCCTGCCTGATAAAACTCCCTTTGGCGACCTACCTGGGGCTGTTCATAATTGAAAACATTGGCCAAGTAAAAAAGTCTTAGGGGTGGTGTGATCCCTTTCATACGGGTGGCCACCAAACGAGCCATTGGACGTGTCATATCCGGGCGTAGAGCCATTAAATGGCCCTGCCGGTCCAGGAACTTAAAAAACTTTTCTTCCTGTAGTTCCTCAGAGGCCAGATTTTCCATGTATTCAAAGGTGGGGGTTACAACTTCTTTATACCCCCAGGTCTCCACCAGTTTGGTGAATTTTTCTTTTAGCCCACGCATTAAATGAGCTTCTGCGGGCAGTACATCCCTGACACCGGGAGCCAGCCGACCAAATCTGCTTGATGTCATAAATTCACCTCTTTTTATTCTTCTGTTTTTTGTTCTTTTAATGGAGTTGGATCAGCTAAACGATTTAAAACTAGCTTATAACCATCCGCCCCATAGTTTAGGCAGCGTTTCACCCGGCTGATGGTGGCGGTGCTGGCACCGGTTTTGGTGGCAATCTCACCATAGGTTCGATTTGCCTCCAACATTTTGGCTACCTCCAAACGCTGGGCCAAGGAGCGCAGCTCGGAAACGGTACATATATCTTCAAAAAAGTGATAGCAGTCATCAATACTTTTCAAGGATAAAATAGCTTCGAAAAGACGGTCATTGAGTTTGTCTTTTAATTTACCCTGATATGCCAAGGAAATCCCTCCCGTGCTATCTAATTATTATGACCAGGATGAGTCTTTTCCATTTGTTCCCTTTACCCTTTTCGACGCTAAAACATTAAAGTCCTTTAATATTTTATTATTTTAACGAGAGAAATTATTCTTGTTTTATTAGAAAATAAAAAAGGAGCGTCCGTCCTGGACGCGCCCCCCAATTTCTCTCTGGTGCTCCGGTAAGTTGTTTGGCAGGTGTTAACGTGACACTTAACACAATTTCCTATGCTCTAGACCTACTCCCTGTTTAAAGCCCTCTGTCCAATATCCGATCTGTAGTGGGCTCCAGCAAAATGGATAGCCTTAACTCCTTGATAGGCCAGTTCGACGGCCTTGGAGATGTCTCGGCCAGTGGCGGTTACACCCAGAACTCTGCCGCCGGACACAACAACCTCGCCTTGCCGCAGGGTGGTACCGGCGTGGAATACTTCTACGCCTGCTGGGACCTGATCGAAGCCAGTTATTGCCATATCCTTTTCGTACTCTCCGGGGTAGCCCTTGGCTGCCATAACCACACAAACAGCCGCTTCATCCTTCCACATCACCGATTGTTGGGCCAACCTGTCTTCCATGATGGCTTCCATAATATCCACTAGGTCTGTCTCCAGCAGGCTTAATACCGGCTGGGTTTCCGGATCACCGAAGCGGGCATTAAATTCTAGCACCTTCGGCCCCTCGGGTGTTACCATGAGCCCTGCATAGAGCACACCCCGGTAGGTCCGACCTTCCGAAGCCAAGGCCTTCACCGTCGGGTATAAAATATCCCGCTCCACTAGCTTGGCCAGTTCCGACGTATAAACTGGTGCCGGAGCATAGGCACCCATGCCCCCGGTGTTGGGGCCAGTATCCTGATCCCCCACTCTCTTATGGTCCTGGGAAGCTACCATCGGTACAATGGTTTCTCCATCCACAAAGGCTAGAATGCTTACTTCTTCACCCTGTAAAAACTCTTCTATCACCACACGATCCCCAGCCTTGCCAAAGGCCCTTTCTGCCATGATGATATCCACCGCTGCCAGAGCTGTTTCATCATCCATTGCTACGATAACACCCTTACCCGCAGCTAAGCCATCGGCCTTAATGACACAGGGTGCACCATATTTCTTTACATACTCCCTTGCTTCCTCAGCATCTTCAAAGGTTGCATAACGGGCAGTGGGGATGTTGTATTTAGCCATAATATCTTTAGCCAGGGCTTTACTGCCTTCTATTTCCGCAGCAGCCTTGGAGGGACCAAAAATTTTAAGACCTTCCTGCTGGAACAGATCCACAATACCATTGGTCAAAGGGATTTCCGGCCCCACCACTGTCAGGTCAATCTGTTCTTTTTTAGCGAAATTCAGCAATCCCTGGGTATCCTCTGCACGAACATTGATGCAGGCAGCAATCTGGCTGATACCCGCATTACCTGGGGCGCAGTATATTTGCTTCACGCGGGGGCTTTGTCTGAGCTTCCAGACCAAGGCGTGTTCCCGCCCGCCACCGCCAACCACTAAAATTTTCATTTAAAGACCACTCCTGCTTCTTCTAGTGCTTAAAATGCCGCATGCCGGTAAAGACCATGGCAATGCCGTGCTCGTTACAAGCTTGAATGGATTCTTCATCCCGAATGGAACCGCCGGGTTGAATAACGGCTTTCACCCCGGCTTTGGCCGCTTCATCTATGGTGTCCCGGAAGGGGAAGAAGGCATCACTGGCCATGACAGCCCCCCGGGCCCCTTCGCCGGCCTGTTCAAAGGCAATGCGGGCGGAGCCAACCCGATTCATCTGGCCTGCCCCAACACCAATAATCTGTCCATCCTTAGAAAGAACAATGGCGTTGGACTTCACATGCTTAACCACCGTCATGGCAAAGATTAATTCCTTTAATTCTTGCGGCGAGGGTTGGCGTTCGGTTACAACCTTCACCTCATCCATGTTCAACACCCGCCGATCTGCCTGCTGGACCAAAAGTCCCCCGTTCACCTTCCGGACCTCTAACACATCATTGGTTTGCTCCGTTAGTTCCCCGGTTTTCAGTAACCTAAGATTGGCTTTCTTGGTCAAAATGTCCAAAGCTTCGGTAGTAAAGTCCGGTGCGATAACCGCTTCCAAAAAGATCTTAGCCATTTCAGCGGCCGTATCTCCATCAAGGGTCCGGTTCACCGCCACAATACCCCCGTAGGCAGAAACAGTGTCCGCTGCAAAGGCCTTACGGTAAGCCGCTGGCAAATCCTCTGCAGTGGCGGTACCACAGGGATTATTATGTTTAATGATAACTGCACTGGGTTCACTAAATTCTCGAACCAGTTCCAGGGCGCTGTTGGCATCCAGGATATTATTATAGGAAAGTTCTTTCCCATGAATTTGAACGGCATTGGCAATACAGGGTCCAGTAATGCCGGGATCTTTGTAAAAGGCAGCCCTCTGGTGCGGGTTTTCCCCATAGCGCAAGTCCTGGACCTTGACTAAAGAAAAGTTAAACTCAGGACGAAATGCCTCTGCTTGGCTTACGCTGCCCAGATAATTGGCAATGGCTGTATCATAACTGGCCGTGTGGGCAAAGGCTTCCCTGGCCAACTCCAAACGCTGATCTCCTGTAAGTTCTCCCTTTTCCCCTAAGGCTTCCAGAACCTGACCGTAACGCTGGGGATTGACCACAACCCCCACATAGGCATGGTTCTTAGCCGCGGACCGTACCATAGTGGGCCCACCAATATCAATATTTTCTATGGCATCTTCCAAGGTCACCTCAGGTTTGGCAATGGTTTCACGAAAAGGATAAAGGTTTACCACCACCAGGTCTATGGGTGTAATGTTATGTTCTTCAAGTTGGCTAAGATGTTCTTCGGTCCGCATGGCTAAAATACCACCATGAACATTGGGATGCAGGGTTTTAACCCGGCCATCCAAAATTTCCGGAAAACCGGTAACATCTGATATATAAATTACCGGTACACTGGCCTCCCGCAGGACTTTTGCGGTGCCGCCGGTGGAGATAATCTCCACTCCCAGTTTCGCCAACCCCCTGGCAAAATCCACCAGACCGGTTTTATCGGAAACACTAATTAAAGCGCGTTTGATTTTCATTTCCTTACCACGCCTTTCACTTAATGGGTTATGGGCAAACCATCATTACCGATCTGCCCTTCATTTCTTAATATATACTTTCCGCCCCACAACCTGCAGCCGTCCTTCAGCAAACAACTTAACTGCCTCTGGATAAATCCGGTGTTCCTGATTGAGAATCCGGGCTGACAGGCTTTCCTCTGTATCGTCATCCAGCACCGGAACCGCTGCTTGTAAAATAATAGGGCCGGTGTCCATCCCTTCATCCACAAAATGCACCGTGCAACCAGATATCTTAACCCCATACTGCAGGGCATCCCTCTGCCCATGTAAGCCGGTAAAGGATGGCAATAAAGCAGGATGAATGTTCATAATCCGATTAGGGAAAGCCCTTAACAGGGATTCCCCCACCAAGCGCATGTAGCCTGCCAGGCAAACCAGTTCCACACCAGCATCTTGCAAAAGCTTAACAACAGCCTGTTCGTATTCTCTCTTACCGGGAAAGGATCTAATCTCTAACCCAAAGGCCGTAATCCCTGCCTGCCGGGCCCTTTCCAGGGCATAGGCAGCAGGTTTATCGCTGATTACCACCACCACTTCCGCCGCAACTGTCCCCTCCTGGCAGCGATCCAGGATGGACTGCAAATTGGAACCCCGCCCCGAAGCCAATACCCCTATCCGTAATTTATTCATAAGATTTCTCCCTAAGGCTGATCTTTAACCCTGTATATATTCAACTTGTGAAGGACCACTTTCCACCTGTCCAATCAGATAGGCCTGTTCATGACGGCTGGCTAAATCCTGCAGCACCGCCGCTGACTCTGCTGCGGGTACAATCAATACCATGCCGATTCCCATATTAAAGGTACGCAGCATTTCCTCTTCTGCTACCTGGCCAATCTGTTGAATTAGCTGGCATACGGGCAATACCGGCCAAGCGGAACGGTTCAGTACCACCTTGACCCCTTCGGGCAACATACGGGGAATATTTTCAGTTAAGCCACCGCCGGTAATATGGGCCATTCCCTTGACAGTAAACTTTTCCAGCAGCGGTTGAACTGCCTTGACATAGATACGTGTGGGTTCCAGTAATTCTTCCCCAACAGAACGGCCCAGCTCTTTTACGGTATCGGTCATCCCGTAACCTGCTACCTCCAGCAGGGCCTTCCGGGCCAAGGAATAACCATTGCTATGGAGACCTGAAGAAGGAAGACCAATTACAGCATCCCCTGCTTCAATACCTCTACCATCAATTAACTGCGTACGCTCCACAACGCCTACGGCAAAGCCGGCAATGTCATATTCTTCTACTGCATAAAAACCCGGCATTTCTGCTGTTTCCCCGCCAATTAAGGCACAACCGGCCTGGCGGCAACCTTCGGCCACACCCTTTACAATCTCGGCCACCCTTTCGGGCACTAGCTTCCCCACAGCTAGATAATCCAGAAAAAACAGTGGTTCTGCCCCCTGAACCAAGATATCATTCACACACATGGCCACGGCATCAATGCCAATGGTGTGATGATTGTCGGTTAGTTGAGCCACACGTAATTTGGTGCCTACGCCATCGGTACCGGAAACCAATACCGGCTCCTTATATTTACCGGCATTGAGAGCAAAGAGTCCCCCAAAGCCTCCAATGTCCGTCAGAACCTCCGGTCGAAAGGTGCTACGTACTGCCTGCTTCATGAGACTGACAGCCTGGTTTCCTGCTTCGATATTGACCCCCGCCCCAGCATAGGTAAGGGGTTGTGATTTCTGCTCTGTCATGGACACACTCCCTTATTCCAGACTGAACTTACCGCCCTGCGTCTGTTTGGGCACTTCCACCGGGTAAATGCCGTTGAAACATGCGGTACAGAAGTTCTTTTCCTTGGGTGCAAAGATATCCAACAACCCCTCCAGGCTTAAATAGTGTAAGCCATCTGCCTCGATGCTCTGGCAGATTTCCTCTGGAGACTTTTGGGCTGCAATCAATTCTTGTTCGTTGGAAGTATCAATACCGTAATAGCAAGCCCGAAGAACTGGCGGTGAACTAATGACCATATGAACTTCCTTGGCTCCGGCCTCCCGCAGCATGGCTACAAGCTTTTGACTGGTGGTACCCCGCACTATGGAGTCATCCACCATCACCACACGTTTGCCCTGCAACACCTCACGAATGGGGTTTAACTTCATGCGCACTCCCAATTCCCGCATTTCTTGGGTAGGCTGAATAAAGGTCCGGCCAATATAGCGGTTTTTCATTAGCCCCTCTTCGAAGGGTATCCCCGACTCTTCGGCATAACCCCTAGCCGCTGCGGTACCTGAATCCGGTACTGGTATGACAATATCTGCATCCACCAAGTATTCCCGGGCCAATTGACGCCCCATCTCTCGGCGCACCTTATTCACGTTAAAGCCATCCATTGTGCTATCGGGCCGGGCAAAGTAAATATATTCAAAAATACAATGGGCCGGGCATTGTGCTGTCAGGCCGTGGGTTGTGGTTAATCCCCCACGATCAATACGAATAATTTCGCCGGGTTCTACATCTCGGACAAAGGTGGCCCCCACAGTGGTAAGGGCACAGGATTCCGAGGCTACCACATAGCCTTCGCCCAGACGACCCAAACAAAGGGGCCTGAGACCGTAGGGATCCCGTGCAGCAT
Source organism: Desulforamulus reducens MI-1 (assembly GCF_000016165.1). Classification (GTDB taxonomy): domain Bacteria; phylum Bacillota; class Desulfotomaculia; order Desulfotomaculales; family Desulfotomaculaceae; genus Desulfotomaculum; species Desulfotomaculum reducens. The sequence continues at coordinate 2,589,773 of NC_009253.1, forward strand.
ATAAAGTATCCTCGGTGATAATTAGCAATGCATAGGCCCCTTTAACATCAATCATGCATTTCATCAGAGCTTCTTCCACGCTGTTAGCATTATACCGGGCAATCAAGTTCACCAGCACCTCACTGTCAGTGGTGGATTGAAAGACCGAACCAGTGGAGGCCAATTGAGCTCGCAGGTCCGCCACATTGGTGAGGTTTCCATTATGCGCCAACCCCAACATCCCCTTGGCGTAACGAAACACCAGGGGCTGGGCGTTAAGGGGAGAACTGGCGCCAGTGGTGGAATAGCGTACATGTCCAATGGCAGCAAAGCCCGAGAATTTATCCAGACTATGCCCCGAAAAAACTTCCGGTACCAGCCCCATTCCCTTTTGAAGTTCAATCTGACTTCCATCGGCCACCGCAATACCGGCACTTTCCTGTCCCCTATGCTGCAGGGCGTGAAGCCCGTAGTAAGTTAAACGAGCCACATCCAACCCAGGAGCAAAAATGCCAAACACACCACATTCTTCCACTGGCTTATCGGACCAAAGGATCGTACCTATTTCATTAAACATTCAATCGCCCCCCGCCAGGTTTCTGCCAGCTTGGACACGGATAGATTTATCAAATTGCCGCCGCAACCGGTGCAACCAGGATTTACAACATTGATGACCAATGAATTGCCTCCCACGGTTCCCAACTGGCTGTAGGGTACTCCGGCATCCACCAGCTTTTTAACCAATTCCACACCTTTGCTGCGGTCGAGGGAGATCACAATGCGGGACTGGCTTTCCCCAAAAAGTAGAGCGTCCCCTCTGAATCTGCGTACCATTGTGATATCCGCTCCCAAACCGCCGGCAATGCAACACTCAGCCAAGGCCACAGCCAAGCCGCCTTCGGAACAGTCATGGGCAGATTTAATCAAACCGTTCTTTATTTCATTCAGTACAAACTGCTGAATTTTCTTTTCTAATGCCAGGTCCAGTACCGGTGCCTTACCCTTTTCCAATCCATGATGCACCTTTAGATATTCACTACCGCCTAGCTCTGGAAGGTTTTCACCAATCAAGAAAATGGCGTCTCCCTCTGTCTTAAAATCCTGGGTACATACCTTGTCCAAATCTTCCACCAAGCCCACCATACCAATGGTAGGGGTGGGATAAACGGCACTGCCCTTTGTTTCATTGTATAAACTTACGTTACCTCCAGTCACGGGAGTTTCCAGTACTCGGCAAGCCTCTCCCATTCCTTCGATGCAGCGCCAGAAGGTCCACATGACTTCCGGCTTTTCCGGATTACCAAAATTGAGGCAGTTAGTAATAGCCAGGGGTTTTGCCCCGGAACAAACTAAGTTGCGGGCTGCCTCAGCCACGGCAATGGCTGCGCCGGTTTTTGGGTCCAGATAGCAAAAGCGACCGTTGCAATCGGTGGTCATGGCAATGCCCTTTTTGGTCCCCTTGACCCGTAATACCGCGGCATCAGAGCCAGGCAGGACAACAGTATTGAGACCCACCATATGGTCATATTGTCGGTAGACGTATTCTTTGCTGGCAATGTTAGGGGTCGCCAGCAGCTTTAGCAGCACTTCATTATAGTCATCGGGCATATTAAGCTGCTCCAGCGGAAAATTATGAATGTCTTCTAAATAAGCAGGTACTTCGGTGGGCCGGTGATATAGCGGTGCTTCGTCTGTCAGGGCTTTGGCAGGCATCTCTGCCACCACCTGATCCCCTTCCTTCAGGCGCAGCAGTCCATCGTCTGTAACCTGCCCCACCACCACGCAGTCCAGGTCCCATTTTGCAAAGATATCTTTTACTTTATCCTCGGTACCCTTTTCAACCACCAGCAGCATCCGCTCCTGGGATTCCGACAGCATTAGCTCATAGGGGGTCATTCCCTCTTCCCGGCGGGGTACCAGGGCTAAATCCATCTCCAGTCCAGTACCAGCCCGGCTGGCCATTTCACAGGAAGAACTGGTTAATCCCGCAGCACCCATATCCTGAATACCTACCACATAACCGGTTTTAATAACCTCCAGACAAGCTTCTAAAAGAAGTTTTTCCATAAAAGGGTCCCCTACCTGCACAGCAGGACGCCTTTCTGCAGCTGCTTCAGACAATTCTTCCGAGGCAAAGGTGGCCCCATGTATACCATCACGGCCGGTTTTGGCACCAACCACCATGACCGGGTTACCAACTCCGGCGGCCAGACCTTTTTTAATATCCTTCTGGTCAATTAAGCCCACACACATGACATTTACCAGACAGTTTTCTTCATAGCTATCTGAGAAATATACTTCACCACCCACCGTAGGCACACCGATACAGTTGCCGTAGCCGCTGATACCAGATACTACACCATCAAAAAGGTAGCGTACCCGGGGGTTATCCAGTTCACCAAAACGCAGACTGTCTAACACGGCAATGGGCCTGGCACCCATGGTAAAGATATCCCGTAAAATTCCACCCACACCGGTGGCCGCACCTTGATAGGGCTCAATGGCTGAAGGGTGGTTATGACTTTCTATTTTAAAGACAACAGCTTGTCCATCGCCAATGTCAACAATACCAGCATTTTCGCCGGGTCCCTGCAGAATGGCCGGTCCCTCGGTGGGGAGCGTTTTCAAGGCTGGCCGGGAAGTTTTGTAACTGCAGTGTTCCGACCACATAACGGCAAATATACCAACTTCTACATAGTTAGGGTGGCGACCCAGAATCTCTACGATCCTTTCATACTCAGAGTCAGTCAGGCCCATCTCCCGCCAAACCTTTTCCTCCACTATCATTAGCCACACCTCCTCTGCCAGGTTTCCAGCAAGGATTTAAAAATCAGTTGTCCATCAATATTACCCAGTATTTCTTCGGCACAGCGTTCCGGGTGGGGCATCATGCCCAGCACATTGCCCTGCTCATTGCAAATACCAGCAATGTTGTTTACAGAACCATTGGGATTGACTCCCTGTGTAATTTCGCCATTGTAATCACAATAACGGAACACAACCTGATTATTTTCTTCTAAACGACGGACCGTGTCTGAATCCGCAAAATAATTTCCCTCACCATGGGCAATGGGAACCTTAATAACACTACCCCGGCTGGCCAATGAAGTAAAGGGAGAAATATCATTCTCCACCCTTAAATAGGTGTCATGACAAAGGAAAGATAAATTTTTATTTCGATGTAGGGCTCCGGGTAAAAGACCTGCTTCGGTCAAAACCTGAAATCCATTGCAAATTCCCAGCACCAGTCCACCCCTGCGGGCAAATTCAATAACCGGTGACATCACAGGGGAAAACCTTGCCACAGCGCCGCATCGCAAATAATCTCCATAGGAGAATCCCCCAGGCAGCACGATGCAGTCATAACCATCCACGCTGCCAGACTTGTGCCAAATGTAATCCACCGGCTGCCCGGTAACAGTTTTAATGGCATGCAGGCAATCGGCGTCACAATTGGAGCCAGGAAAAACCACCACTCCAAATTTCACGCTTTACACCTCCACCAGTTCAAATGTATAGTCTTCAATTACCGGATTAACCAGCAATTTATCACACATATCACGTACCTGTTTTTCTGCTTCAGCCCTGTCAGTGATTTCTATATCAACCACCATATAACGTCCAATACGTACTTCAGGAACATTGGAATAGCCCAGGGCACAAAGGGATTTACGCACTACATTTCCCTGGGGGTCCAATACACTTTTCCTAAGGGTAACGTAAATCTTTGCTTGAAACACGCTAAGCCCTCCTTATTTTCAGGCCACAGCCCATTTAAATTTTAAGAAAAACTATTGCTTTTTACTAAAAAACCTTTATTATATTATAGGGGAATTTTGTTATACTTCTAAATACGGTTGAATTAAAGCTCTTATGGAACTAATGTTTTAATTAATTAAATTTATTAGGCTTCTCCGGTTAAGCGGCGCAGTACTTCCTGGTAAGCTCCTTCCACGTTGCCCAAGTCCCGGCGGAAGCGATCTTTATCCAATTTTTCTCCGGTGGTTTTATCCCAGAAACGGCAGGTGTCCGGAGATATTTCATCACCCAGCAAAACTTGACCTTTATGAAGTCCGAATTCTAATTTGTAGTCAATGAGGTCAATGTTAACAGGGGCTAAGTATTCTCGCATAATGTCATTTACTTTCAGGGCAGTTTCTTTGATAAAAGCCATTTGCTCCGGGGTTGCCAGGTCCAAGGCTGCAATATGTGAGGCGTTAATTAAAGGGTCGCCCAAGTTGTCATCCTTATAATAATATTCAAGAACTGTTTTCGGCAGAATGGTTCCTTCCGGAAGTCCCACTCTTTTTGCCAGGGTGCCGGCCACAATATTACGGACCACAACTTCTACTTTGATAATATCCAGGGCCTTAACAATCATTTCACGGTCGTTTACCAGCTCAACAAAATGAGTAGTAATGCCTTTGCTCTCCATAAGTTTAAAAAAAACTGCTGAAACTTTGTTGTTAACGACACCTTTGTTATCAATGGTACCTTTCTTTTGCCCATTAAAGGCAGTGGCATCATCTTTATACTCAACCCAGTAAAAATCAGGATTATCGGTACGATAAACCTTTTTTGCTTTACCTTCATAAATCATTTCTAACTTTTCCATTATATCCTCCCCTTTTACATTTAACAGCTTGTTGATAACTTTTCGGTAGCATGCAAAATTCTACTTGTGACAGCTCCTTGCAGTAATTTCAACAAACCCTTTATCTATTTTTTAAAAAGGTAGCGTATTACCCCCGTTGCCGGGGATAATACGTTATTAATTTTTAAAGTCCAAACCGGGCATAAATATCGTCAATATGAGACAGGTGATAGCTATAATCAAAGAGTCCGGTTAACTCTTCTGAAGTGATATGAGACATAATGTCGGCGTCCGCTTTCAATAAATCAATAAACTTGGTACCAGTACGCCAGGCTTCCATAGCATTGCGTTGTACCATTTCGTAGGCCTGTTCCCTGGTTAAGCCTTTATCCACCAAGGCCAACAGCACCCGTTGGGAGAATACCAAACCCAGGGTTTTTTCCAGGTTTCGTTTCATATTTTCTGGGTACACCAACAGTTTTTCCATAATACCGGTAAAACGATAAAGCATAAAATCTAAAGCAGTGGTACTGTCAGGGATAATGACCCGTTCAGCGGAAGAATGGGAAATGTCTCTCTCGTGCCAGAGTGTTACATTATCCAAGGCTGCCATGGCATTGGCTTTCACCACCCGGGACAGGCCAGATACATTTTCTGCTGTGATGGGATTCCGCTTGTGGGGCATGGCTGAGGAACCCTTTTGGCCTTTATTGAAGTACTCCTCCGCTTCTAAAATATCTGTACGCTGCAAATTGCGAATCTCTGTGGCAAACTTGTCTAGGGAGGCGGCGATGACTGCCATTGTGCAGAGATAATCTGCATGGCGGTCCCGTTGTAGAATTTGGGTGGAAACCCGAGCTGGCTTCAGCCCCAGCCTATTACAAACATGGGCCTCAATCTTGGGATCAATATTGGCATAGGTTCCCACTGCACCGGAAATTGCTCCTACACTTACTGTCTTAATGGCGTCCTGTAGACGCTCCATGTTACGTTCGGTTTCAGCTACCCAAAGTAGCATCTTCAGACCAAAGGTCATGGGCTCCGCATGAATACCGTGAGTTCTGCCAATCATGATGGTATGTCTGTGTTCCTTGGCCTTTTCCAGCAGTACTTGGCGCAGGCGTTCTAGTTTTTTAAGGATTAGTTCCCCGGCTTCTTTCATGCGCACACACTGGGCCGTATCCACTACATCAGAGGATGTAAGACCCATGTGTATATATTTAGAATCTTCCCCTACGTTCTCAGCCACGCAGGTTAAGAAGGCAATCACATCGTGTCTGGTAACTTCTTCAATTTCCAGAATACGTTCCACAGAAAAGCTAGCCCGTGCCTTAATGTTCTCCAGAGCCTCCGCAGGAATTTGTCCCAATTCAACCATAGCTTCGCAGGCAGCTATTTCTACGTCCAGCCATTTTTGGAATTTGTTTGTGTCAGACCAGATGTGCTTCATTTCGGGCAAGGTATAACGTTCAATCATCGATAAGGTTCCTCCGTTTCGTCTATAAACCTATTTGTTATTCAGGTAACCCTCTACACCCAGCTCTTTTAGCTTGCTGTCCTTGGCTTCCACTTCCCTGGCTAGATCTTCTTTAAAGTCATGCAATTTTTTCCCCAGTGATGCATCGGCTAAGGCAATCATTTGGGCTGCTAAGATGGCTGCGTTTTTCGCCCCGTTAATGGCCACAGATGCCACTGGGATACCCGGAGGCATTTGGGCGATGGAGTAAAGGGCATCCACACCCTCCAAAGCACCGGATTTTACCGGCACCCCGATGACAGGTAAAATACTATGAGCTGCTATGACCCCTGGCAGGTGGGCTGCCAATCCAGCAGCGGCTATAATTACTTTAATTCCTCTGGCCTCCGCAGACCGGGCATACTCAGCAGTTTTTTCCGGTGCCCGGTGAGCTGAGGAAATGGTTACCTCATAAGAAATTTCAAGTGTATCCAATATTTTAACTGCATCTTTCATCAGCGGCAGATCCGAGTCACTGCCCAAGACAATACCGACCAAAGCAGTCATCAACAGCCCCTCCTTTTAGGGTTTACTCGCCACCCAGGAAGAGGTAGCGGGCAACAATAATAACAAACAGCAGATACATCATCCAATGAACTTCTTTGGCGCGACCGGATGCTACTTTTAAAGTGGTGTAGAAAACGATACCGGCAGCAATACCATTGGCAATGTTATAGGTAAAAGGCATTAAAGCAAATGTTAGGAAAGCCGGGAATCCTTCGGTAAAGTCATCGAAGTCAATTTCGCGGATGGCTGAGACCATCAGTAAGCCCACAATAATTAAGGCTGGGGCGGTGGCTGCATTAGGAATTAGTCCCGCCAGGGGAGCAATGACCAGAGCCAGCAAAAACATGGCGCCGGTGGTTACTGCGGTCAAACCGGTACGACCACCTTCTCCAACACCAGCAGCACTTTCCACGTAAGCGGTTACGGTACTGGTTCCCATAAAGGCGCCAAAGGAAACACCCAGGGCATCCACCAGCATGGCTTTACCAATTTTAGGGGATTGCCCATTTTCATCCAGTAGGCCTGCCTTACCAGCTGTGCCTACCAAAGTACCAAAGGTATCAAACAACTCCACAAAGGTGAAGGTAAATACAATGGTCCAGAGGCCCATTTCAAAGGCACCCATAATATCTAATTTGCCCACATATACCTGACTAAGGTCAGGTATAGCAAAGGGGGTAAAGTTTTCAGGAATTACTGTAACTCCCATAGGAATACCAATGATGGTGGTCAGTACGATACCAATTAACAGGGACCCCTTTACTCCCCTTGACATCAAAATTCCGGTAATGATCAGACCGATAATAGTTAAGACCATGGATGGGTTGTGGAAAGAACCAATAAAAGAATTCCATTCAAAGAACTTCAGAGTGGCTACTCCACCCTTTTGCAGGGCATCCATGGTAGGAGGAATGACCGGGCCCGCTTTCACTATGGCCACTTCAGAAAGTTTTAAGCCGATAATGGTGATAAATAAACCAATGCCTACGGTGATAGCTCGCTTCATGGAATTAGGAATAGCAACCATCAGGATTTGACGGATCTGGGTCACGGTTAATATAAGAAAAATAATACCAGAAATAAATACAGCACCCAGTGCTGTTTCCCAGGGCATCCCTTGTCCTTGGGCAGCAACTGCAGCAAAATAAGCATTAAGACCCATACCCGGGGCCAGTGCGATGGGAAAGTTGACAAATAAACCCATGGCTATGGTAACCACAGCACCTGCCATAGCAGTGGCGAAAAATACCGCGTTCTTATCCATCCCAGTACCAGCCAAGATATTGGGGTTCAAAAACAGAATATAGGCCATTGTCATGAACGTTGTCAGACCGGCTACCACTTCTGTTCTTACTGTGGTTTTATTCTCCTTGAGCTTGAATAACTGTTCCAGCACGTTGAATTTTCCTCCCTTAGATTGACAGTTCCAGTGGTATTGGCTTTGTTTCCTTAGGTATTATTTACTACGGGAAAATCTATCATGCAGAGGGGGCGGGTCCTAAGCATGGACCAAAGCAAAAAAACCCAGCACGATAGGTCTCCTCTAATAGAGTGAAACCTACCGCCTGGGCTTTTATCCCTATCGGTGTAGCGCGCTGACGCCTGTACCGCTCGGTCCGAACCAACCAAAGGTTGTGGAACCCTAGGTACACTTTCCCTCCCGTAGTCGGGCAATTACGGTTGCCCGGTAGAAACACTTGAGCCAATTCCCAAGCATATACGGAACATTAATTTGTACAAACTCATACTAGCAAGAGCTGACCCGTTTGTCAACGAGCCAGAACAAATTTTTACATGTTTTTTAGAGGTCTGACCTACTCTTCTTGGATATGTTTCATCAATGAACAGCTATATAAGTAAGAGGCCAATATATGAATTTTTTCCAACTCCTCATAAAACTCCACACTGGCTGCATTTTGCATGGTCCTTAGAACCTTTGCACCAATGGTGATGGTATTATCTGGCAAAAATAATTCCAGCTCAATATCTTGCCCATCAACCAGTCTCTCCGGTGTAAAAAAGTATAAACCTCCGGCAGAAACATTAATGGTTTTAGTATTTATTTCCAAACCACTTGCTCGATAGATCATATTTAGCTCAATGGCTAAGCGTAAATATTTCCTTCTCTTTTTTTGGCCTAGGTCTGGAGGAACATAGATACAAAAATGCTTGTTCAGATCATTATCTAAAAAACAAATATAGCTATTAAATTCTGTCATATTTTGGGAATTGGACATACCTACTTTTATTTGCTGACCGGGGTTAATTACGGGATCTTGCTCTGGGTTAACAACTAAATAAGTTCCGTAATCAGCTACAATTTGCCCTGTAAATTCCTGCCTGGAAGAAAGATCACAGATGGTTATTCGACTGCCCTCTTCTAATTGCCCTTGGTCGCTATTCACTTGTTTCTCCCCTTAGATATGCTGGTTCTTAATACTTCTTTCGGACTTTCTACAAAATTCTGAAGGGCTCAAACTAATCTGGATTTTTCTTTCGGAGATTTTACAGTTACAAACTCAATCATACTGTAATTTTAACCCTACCCCTACCTCTTTTAAATTAACAACCTCTGACAACTCTATCTTGGCTTGAAGATCCGTACAATGACAGGCATGTACTTCCTTTGGTTGTAATGTCCTGAGATAATCCTTAACACCGTCCATCTGACTCCGGGGTGGACTTAGCAAATGAAATCCTCCAATAATGTCTAGCACCCGCTCATCCTGGCAAACCTTCTTAGCATACTCAACAATATTACAAATACCTGAGTGGGAACAACCAACTATAATGACTAACCCGTCCTTTGCTTTATACGCCAGGGCTGTATCATCCAACAGAAAATCCTCTTCTTCATGGGATTTTTTTAGGACAGTACCTAGGGGGGTCTTAGCTTCAAACTCATAGGTCCTTGGTATTTCACCTAGGAAAACTAGTTTTTCAGTAAGCCAAAGGGGATTTTTCAACAGCTTGAGTTCAAAGTGTTGGGAGAGTTTGCTCTTTGCCACAGTACTCCCTATTTCCCCCATTCCCTTTAATCGTTTGCTATAGAAAACATCAGAATGTCCCACAACCACAGGTTTTAACATCCCCGCTTGGTTTTCTATGATGGCTTCTGTATAAAGCCGTATAAGGGGATCTAAGCCCCAAGTATGATCCATATGCCCGTGGGAGAGTACAACGTAGTCTAATACCCGAAGATTGATCCCTATCTTTCCTGCGTTTTGTATAAATGCATCTGAATAACCAGTATCAAACAGGATTCGCTTTCCCCCGGTTTCCAAAAAGAACGACAAACCTGGCTCTCCAATCAAATACCGATCAATAATCGTATTGTTATCCACTAATACAGTAAGCTGCATGGTTTTCTCCTTTGTGGTTTAATCCCTCTTAGTTTGCCTTTATCATATCAGAAAAATTTATTCTTTTGATATACTAAAAAGCCTCCTGGTATTGTCCAGAAGGCTTTTCTTAACCCTACTCCCACTCAATGGTACCTGGGGGCTTGGAGGTGATGTCGTAAACAACCCTATTGATCTCTGCCACCTCATTCACCAAACGGGTGGAGATATTACCCAGCACATCGTGGGGAATCTTCGCCCAGTCTGCTGTCATGCCGTCATGGCTGTAAACAGCCCGTACCACAATTGCATAAGCATAGGTACGGCCATCGCCCATGACACCCACACTGCGCATGTCTGGCAAGACAGCAAAATACTGCCAAATTTCCCGGTTTAAACCGGCGTTCTTAATTTCATCGGTTACCACGAAATCAGCTTCACGCAGAATGGCCAGCTTTGGTTTGGTGATTTCCCCTAGGATACGAACGGCCAGTCCCGGACCAGGGAAGGGTTGACGCCAGACAATCTCCTCAGGCATTCCCAATTCCTCACCCAAGCGGCGAACTTCGTCTTTAAAAAGCCAACGTAAAGGTTCTACCAGATCAAACTTCATATCTTCCGGCAGGCCGCCTACATTATGATGGGATTTAATAACTTCCGCGGTGGCGGTACCGCTCTCAACAACGTCCGGATACAGGGTTCCCTGTACAAGAAAATCAATTTCACCCAGTTTTCTGGCCTCTTCTTCAAAGACACGGATGAACTCAGTGCCAATAATTTTACGTTTTTGTTCTGGATCGGTTACACCCTGCAGTTTTCCTAAGAAGCGTTCCGAAGCATCCACATGAACCAGCTTAATATTAAACTGATCCCGGAAGGTCTTAACAACCTGTTCAGCTTCGTTTTTCCGCAACAGACCGTGATCAACAAAGACACAGGTTAAGTTATCACCTACTGCCCGGTGCACCAAAACCGCAGCCACAGAAGAGTCGACGCCACCGCTCAGGGCACAAAGAACCTGACGATTACCGACCCTTTGTTTAACCTCTTTAACGGCTTCGTCCAAGAAGGAACCCATACTCCATGAACCACTACAGCCGCAGATATCAAAAAGAAAGCTCTTTAAAACTTCCATACCCTTTGGGGTATGGATCACTTCTGGGTGGAATTGCACTGCAAAAAGTTTTTTTTCGGGGTTTGCCATGGCAGCCACCGGAGCCTTTTCGGTTTGGGCAAGCACCTGAAAACCCGGAGGAACTTCCTCAACCCGGTCGCCATGGCTCATCCAGCATTCTTCATCAGCTGTCAGGTTCTTCAGGATATTGTCACACTGCATAACCCTTAATGTGGTACGCCCATATTCACGCATCTCGGCGGGCACCACTTTACCCTTTAACTGTTGAGTCATTAGCTGCATACCGTAGCAGATCCCCAGTACTGGTATATCCAGTTCGTAAACTGCCGGATCAACGGTGGGAGCTTTTTCACCGTAAACACTGGAGGGTCCACCTGAAAATATGATACCCTTAGGATTTTTTGCCTTTATTTTATCGATTGATACATTATGGGGCTCAATTTCGCAATACACATTGACATCCCGAATACGACGGGCAATCAGTTGGGTATATTGGCCACCAAAATCAAGAACTAGAATTAATTCTTGTTCTGCCAAGGACATGTATGTACCTCCGTTCAATCCTAAAATATTAGGCCTGGTTACCCAGGCTAAGTATTAACTTTGGTAAATTTCCGGCTTCAGCACGGCAATGTACGGTAAGTTACGGTAACGCTCATTATAATCCAGGCCAAAACCAACAACAAACTCATCGGGGATCTGGAAACCGTTATAATCGATGGGTACTTCCACTTTGCGACGGTCCGGCTTATCCAGCAAGGTGCAAACCTTGACACTGGCAGGACCCCGGGATTTTATATTCTCTACCATATATTGCAGGGTAAGACCGGTATCAACAATGTCTTCCACAATAATAATGTGTTTACCCTCAATACTTTTATCCAAATCCTTTAAGATGCGAACCACACCAGAAGAAACAGTTCCGGCCCCATAGCTGGAAACAGCCATAAAATCAAAAAAAGTAGGTACCTCAATGTTACGTACCAGGTCAGCCAGAAAAATCATGGCCCCTTTAAGAATACCTACCATTAAAATATCCTTACCTTGATAATCCTGTGTAATCTGTTGCCCTAACTGCTGAATCCGTTCATTAATTTGATTTTCTTCTAACAGTATTTTTTCCACATGGGGATGCATTTCTTTCACTCCTTACCAGTCATTACCTACCAAATGAGCATAACAAAAATAGTCATTTTTCGTCAATAGCTCTGAGGGAAGATTCTTAGTTTAGATTTTCCGATAAATGAATAAAAAATGCCGTTCTAGGGGGAAACGGCATAATCTTTAGTAGGGAACATTTTCCTGAGTTGTGGTACTAGCCTTTACCGGAGCGTCAATTTGCAAGTCACGATCATAGTCCCAGATTCGAATTTTCATATCTAAGCCGCTATTACCACTTTCAGGTCGATTAGCTTTAATGATAGCTTGACGAATATTGACATCCTTTTGGTCAACCCAAACCTTATAATAAAAGTCGGAAAACTGCTCTTCTAAAAATGCGTTTACCACATTAGGTTTTAATTCATAGACATAACATTTATCTTCGTCCAGATCTTCTTCTCCTACCATTTCAATTTCCGGTATATCTTTAAAATTAAAGTTTGCCAACGGGTTCAACTCCGTTATAAATAGTTCTGATTGGGAAAGCTTGATATCCTTGAGAGTTAACCACTTACCAGAAAAGGGGTCCTTCATGTAGGTATTCTCGTTCACCTGCGTAAACTCCACTGGTGTCTTTAACACAGTTCCCTTAATGTGTACTTTATCTGGCATGACCCGTTCGCCTTCCACTTTACTATAAAAACCGTTTTCCCCTAATAGTTTGGACTCCACTTCAAATCGAAAGCTTCGGCTGGCAAAAGTATTGTCCAAGGCGGTTGTAAAGCTTTTTTGCTTATCCAACTGGCTCTGGCTGGGACCTGAAAAAAAAGCGCTGCCCAAAAATATCACCAGGACAACGATACCGGCCACTGCTGTAATGGGACCCAGTTTACGCCTGTTTAATAATATCCATCTCGGTGTGAGCATGAAAATCCCCCCAGGCTTTTTAATGGGCTTTCTAATAAATAATACGCAATGGATTCTACTTTATTCCAATAACATGAAAAAGGTAGCTGGGGTAACAATAAAAGGAAGCGGGTGGTATAATATACCTGTGAATTTTTTCTAAAGCGGGAGTGATTCTGTGAGCCTCAAAGACATGCAAAAGGACGTTCATACTTGGATCAGCCAGTTTGAAGAGGGTTACTGGCATCCCCTGTCCATGTTAGCCCGTTTGACAGAGGAAGTGGGTGAATTGGCCCGGGAGGTTAACCACCTGTATGGACAAAAACCAAAGAAAGAGGAGGAGCCTGAGGGTAATCTGGAACTGGAATTGGCGGATATATTGTTTATTATTGGCTGTTTTGCTAATTCGATGGATATCGACTTAGATAAGGCCTTTGATAAAATGATGGAAAAATACCGACAGCGGGATAGCAATCGTTGGACCCGTATTGACCCTGAAAATAATGATTAAAGGAGGTTATACTCTATGTCTAAGGTGTTACTAATAAAAGAAAGCAGCCTGCACCCCCTTTCCCTGCTGGATCGTTTAACCGGGTACTTTGTCCAAGAAGATTATATTCTTAGCCATGGATTTAGTAACCTGGATGTGTTGTTAAACAGGATGATTGCTTTAAGTCAGCAAGGGGAGCACCAAAAAATTGTTTTTACAGTTTACCCTGGCGGGGATTGCTCCTTTATTAATACCATGAAAGAAACTTGTCCATTACTGGACTCCTTGCAGTCCAACACGCCAGAAAAAACATTGGCTTTTCTCTACGAATATGTACTGGGGACCATCCTTGGTTTAACCGCTGAGGTTCAACAACAAAATATCATCTGTTCCGATGATCTTCCCGGGGCCCTTAGGGACGTGGACGAGGGACAGTATGCTTTGGGCATTATTGTTGCTTCTTGAGTTATAATTTAAAATGCAAATGTTAATTCAGGCCAATGGTATATTGCCATTGGCCTTTAAAATGCTTATTTTCATTCTATTATTGGTGCCTTAAAGGACATATTATCTGTTAGCTAAGGACTAAGACTCAGGGCTAACGGCTAATTATATTTACTTAACCGTTTAACCCGTTCCATGGGACTAATGATATTGGTGATACGAATACCAAAATTTTCGTTAACCACCACCACTTCTCCAGTAGCCACCAGGGTTCCGTTTACCAGAATATCCACTGGTTCATCAGCCAGAGAATCCAGCTCCACCACTGATCCCGGAGCAATTTTCAACACATCTTTAATGGGACGCTTGGTTCTGCCCAGAATAACACTTACCTTTAGCGGAATATCTAAGATTAAATCCAAGTTTCTTTGTTCCAGGGAAGCCAAGGACGTCTGTTTAATCGGTGCTGCTTGCGGCGGCATGGCAGGAGTCGGAGGAGGTGCTGTTTCCTGCATCATTATGCCAGCCAATTCATCCGATTCCCTATCGTCAGATCCAGGTATGCTGGTGGCTGACGTAGCTGCTTCTGTTGGCACCATGGGAGCTTCCACCTGCTCTTCTGTGCCTCCCATAATGTCCTTCAGCAAAAGATGGGCTTCTTCTTTGGCAGTCTCCACCGACATAATCTGCATAATCTCTGTGTCCACCAGATCTCCAATTTTCATATCAAAGGAAACCACAACAATAACATCTTCGATATCCTGGGGTGGTTGAGCCAGTGGATCTCCCTTTGATCTTAACAAATTTGTTTGGGGCGGTGATATATTAATGGTCCGTTGGAACATTTGAGACAGGGATGTTGCCGCAGTTCCAATCATCATATTCATGGCTTCGGATGCTGCACTAATTTCTAATTCCGAGATTTCTTCGGACATGGGGGTACCATCTCCCCCCATCATTAAGCTGGCCATAGTGGCAGCATCATTAAGCTTAATCACCAATACATTATAACCGTTTAATCCTTCATTAAAGTCAACCTTGATGACGAGATAAGGAATATTAAAGGAATCGAATAATTGCTGTTTTGTTTGTATCTTAACCCTTGGGCTGGTGATATTTACCTTCTGGCTTAAAAGTTCTGACAGAGTTGTGGAGGCCGAGCCCATTGAGATATTGCCAATCTCCCCCAGGGCATCCATTTCTTCCAAGGTCATTAGACTACAATAATTCGCTTCCTCTGCCAATGCTTCTGGTTTAGCCAAGTTAGGCTGCGTATTTTCCGGTTCAATTACTGTATCAGACATTTCTGACTGATTCCCCAGAGGATCCGGTTCATTTCCCAGGTCTTGCCCTTTCATTAAAGCGTCAATTTCTTCCTGGCTTAATAGTTTAGACATTTTCCCACGCCTCCTCGGCCAGTGAGGTCACCTGAACCGCCAAGCTCTGGCCGACCGTTCCCACTTGCACTTTGTACTTAAGTTCTTCATCCACATACATATCAAGATCCTGAGTTAAACCTCTGCCTAAAGGCAATACATCTCCTACTTGAAGCTGCAAGAAATCCTTAACGGTTATTTGAGCCTCACCCATGACTACACTGATGGCCACATCCGACTCTCCCAGCCAGTACTCCAGCGCCATAAGTTCCTTCTGATCCTGCTCTGTTGTCTTGGTAAACTGGTTAGCCATAGAGAACTTCGACAAGATCGGATCCAATAAACTATAGGGCAAGCAAAGATTGATTAGACCCCTGACTTCCTCTGCCACCCCGGTGGAAAAAGTGATCACAACAACGATGTCATTGGGGGACATTAATTGGTGAAGATGGGGGTTAGCATCAATGGATTCTACTTTTGGAGATACCGACATAATATCTTTCCAACTAATGGTTAGGTGATCTAACAGTCTTTTGATAATCCGGTTGGATACCGATAATTCGATATCCGTAAGTTCCCTCGTTTTAGGAGGCATTTCTCCTAGGCCACCAAATTGAAGATCAATGATGGGGAACAAAAATTGCAAATTTGTCTCCATTAGTGCAGACCCTTTCAGTGGGGCCAAACTAAAAATCGTCATAACCGTGGGGCTAGGAACCGAATTGATAAACTCTTCATAGGTAAATTGACCTATGGATGCAATTTCAATGGTGATGGGTGTCCTTAAATAGCCTGATAAAAAGTTAGAAAGTAGCCGTGCATATCCCTCATGTAATACGTGCAGGGTGCGAAGCTGTTCCTTGGTGAATTTATTGGGCCTACGGAAATCATAAGATTTGTATTTCTTTTGTTCCTTGGTTTCAACAGTCTCCTGAGATACATCCCCGGACATCAATGCTGCCAAAAGTGAGTCTATTTCCCCTTGGCTCAGAACTTCCTTGGACAACCTTTACACCCCTTTACGATACCATCCTAAAAAAATATTTGACTAGGCACGGGAAAGAACACGTTCAATGGCTTGCAGAATACGATCCTGCTGGAAGGGCTTGACAATAAAGTCCTTGGCGCCGGCTTGTATGGCTTCCATTACCATGGCCTGCTGTCCCATGGCACTGCACATAATAATATTAGCTCCGGGATCTACGGCACGAATAGCCTTAACACCTTGAATCCCATCCATTTCAGGCATGGTAATATCCATTGTGACTAAATCTGGTTTTAACTCCTTAAACATTTGTAAAGCTACGGCACCGTTCTCTGCCTCTCCTACAACTTCATAACCATTCTTGGTTAATATATTTTTAATCATCATCCGCATAAATGCTGCATCATCCACAATCAAAATACGCTTACCCATGTTTACTACTCCTCCTAAAATTAAATTGTCATGCCTAGTGAACCAAATAATGTTTGCAAAGAACCTTGCTCTGTTATCATAAAGAAATGTCCCCTAATTTTCTCCTGGTCTTCGAATAGCAACGTCTCAATCATTAGAATATGTTCTTCAACATAGCCACCAGCTATCAGTGATGTACTTAACACAGCCCCCAGCATATCCGTTGCAAACATAGGGACAGTAGGAATCATATTTAATCCTGTCAAGGTACCAATGGCACTAAGAAAGGAACCTGTTAAAACGTTGCCAATTTCTTTAACGACGGACTCTCCCATCTCATCCAGTTCTTTCGTTGTACCTTGCTCCATACCCATCAACATATCCACCAGATTAAAAGTACTTTCAAGGTTAAAAAGGAATAGAATCTGTCCTGGGACATCCCCCTCTAACCGTAGGCTAACGCAACTTACAACTTCCTCCAAGCCACCCATTAGATCCATAACTTCATCCAAAGCAAGGAATTTACTCTGGGGAACAGCCATGTCAATCCGTTTATTTACCATAGTAGCCAGGGCGGTAGCCGCATTTCCCAGACCTATATTTCCTATTTCTTTGAGAACATCAAGATGACTTTCAGTTAAAGCCTGGTTTTCGGTCATTTCATCCCATCCTTTCAGCCACCTGTTTAGCTAATTATTTCTTTCGATAAAAACATGGAGAAACCTTTTCAAAACCAATTTCCGCATAATTAAAAATCGTTTCACTACCACCAATAAACAAATACCCCCCGGGATTTAAGGATTGGGCAAAACGAGCATTTACTTTGTCCTGGGCTTCCCGGGTAAAATAAATGGTGACATTTCTGCAGGCAATTAAGTCGTATCCCTTCGGATATGTATCAGCCAGTAGGTTATGTTGTTTAAAATTTACCTTTGATTTAATTTTATTACTGATAAAATACCTGCCTTGTTCTACTGTAAAGTACTTGGCTAGACGGTCCTTAGAAATGTTGCGAACCAAATCTGCCCCATAGCTTCCTGAGGCAGCGGCCTGCAGAATGGTATTATCAAGGTCTGTGGCATCAATTTGATGCCTTTTGCCGTTGGCAATCTCCTCCAGAATAATGGCAATGGTATAGGGCTCACAACCATTGGAACAAGCGGCACTCCAAATTTTTAAATTTCCTCTGTTCTGAAGCAACTCCGGTAAGACCTTTGTTTCTAGGGTTTGAAACATTTTTATGTCTCGAAAAAATTCTGAAACATTGATGGTAAGGTAATCCAAGAACTCATGCCAGGCATTTTTATTACTGGTTAAATAATTGAAAAATGTCTGATAATCGGGATATTGTTTTCGGGTCAGCAAATTGTCCAATCGTCTTTTTAGCTGGTTTTCTTTATAGCTGTGCAAATCTAAACCAAAGGTCTGATAGATTTTCTCTTTAAAACGATCAAAGTCTGTCATTCTATATCACCTTCAATGGAGAACCAATGGTCCGTATGGTGACCTGGCCGCTGGCTATATCAAAGATCATGGTTCTACCACGATTGCCACCCAATTCTTCTGCCAGTATGCGAATTCCCATACGAGACAAAATCTCCTTTACCATTTTAGAATTACGCTGACCAATATTTAAAACAAATTTTTCGTCCAAGCCTGAGAACATTTGGGCTCCGCCGGCTAATTTAGCCGTTAGCCTACTGGGGATACCGCCTAACCGTTTAATTTCATCAATCATCAACGGTATTCCCGTATCCGCAAACTTGGCAGGTTTTGTAACATTATTAAATTGTGTACTGTCCGGGAGCATTATGTGTAAAAGCCCTCCGACTTTTTTAACAGGATCGTAAAGCACCACCCCAACACAGGAACCCAATCCCAGGGTTATCAGGCGATTGGGGGAAGCTGCGACCTTGTAGTCGGCTATCCCGACCTGTATTTCCGCATTTCCCTTTGCTAGCTCCATGTCCGCCCCCCTAAGCTATATTATCATCAAGATTTATTTTATTTTCTTAAATTATTGGCTCTATCCCACATTTCATCGGCAGTTTGGATAGTGCGTGAGTTGGCAGCGTAAGCCCTCTGGGCTTCAATCATACCAATCATTTCTGTGGCTAAATCAACATTGGAACGCTCCAGATAACCAGAATAAATAGAGCCTATGCCATCCTCCCCTGGTACCCCGGAGGTCTCCTCTCCACTGGCCTCTGTGGCCATATATAGGTTGCTACCTTTACTGACTAGACCAGAGGGTGCCGGAAAGGTGAACAATTCAATATTCCCTACTTCCTCAGTTTTACCGTCTTCAATCCTTTGCCCCCATACCGTTCCCTTTTCATCCACAGAGTATGCTTTATAGGTTTCAGCATCCAGTTCTCCATCCCAAACCAGCTTATAACCACTGGAGTTGACTAAAACCGTTTCATCATCAATGGTTGTGATGTAAAAAGACCCATCCCGCGTATAGTATTCTATGTCATCATCCCCGGTGGCAGGGGTCACTTTAAAAAAGCCCTGTCCTTCTATGGCTAAATCAAGGTCACGACCAGTTTGAATTAAATCACCCTGGTCAATAACTCTGGCCAGCGATACGATTCTGACCCCAGATCCACCTTCCGGCCTGGGATCGTTGGCGGCTGGTATCCCATCTTCTCCAATGGCTTGTCGGACAATTTCACCAAAATCAGTCCTATTTTTTTTAAAGGCAGTGGTGTTAATGTTAGCAATGTTGTTACCGATGGTATCTAGTTTTAATTGGTGAGCCCGCATGCCCGAGGCTCCACTGGACAGTGTCTTAATAATCATTTAATCACCCACTTATTAAGAATTGATATCAGACTTCTTAACTTTTATTTCACTCGCCCCACCTGATTGATAGCTTTATCCAAAAGCTCATCTTGGATTTGTATTAACTTCTGGCTGGACTCGTAAATACGAGCCACGGGGATGATATTAATCATTTCTTGTACTGGGTCCACATTGGACTTTTCTAACCAGCCTTGGGTGACTGTGGTTGAAACAGCCGCTTCTGCAACTCCCTCGGGATCTTGAAAATAATTACCATCGGTTTTTTTCAAAAGAGCAGGCTCTGAAACTTCCACAATTTGCAGTTTATCAATTTCTTCTGCTTCTGTACCCTGTCCCACCATAATGGTACCATCTTCCTTAAGGGTAAAATCTTCCGGTTTTTCAAGGATAATGGGTCCGCCTTCGCCCAGTACCCGGAAGCCGTCGCCGGTTAATAAGGCCCCCTCCTCATTGACATGGAAAGAGCCGTCCCGGGTTAAAAATTGTTCGCCATTTTCATCCTCTACTACAAAATAACCGTTTCCTTCTAAGGCCATATCCGTCAGCTTTCCCGTTTCCGTAAGGGGTCCCTGTCCGTAATCGATATGAACTTGAGTAATCATATTCCCTAAAATACCCTTCCCAATGGGTTGTCGTTTTCCTCCCGGGCCATGGTTTTCCAAAGCCAACTGCAGGGATTCGGCAAATTGACTATCCACCATATTATTTTTCTTATAACCGGTTGTCGAGAGGTTCGACAGGTTATTGGTAACATTATTTAATTTCGCCTGTTGGACATTCAGGCTGTTCATGGTGATATATAATCCTCGCAGCATTGCTTACCTCCAACTAACTATTTAACATACTTTCCAGGGTTTTCTTTAATCTTTTCATCACCTGGGAATGAAGTTGACAAACTCTGGATTCGGAAACTTCTAATACCTGTCCTATCTCCTTAAGGGTTAGCCCCTCACTGTAGTAGAGAGCTAAGATTAGCTTCTCCCGTTCAGACAGTGTCTCTATGGCCTCCGCCAGCAGTCTTTTGCTTTCCTTTTCTTCTACGATGCTTAAGGGATCTGGGCTATTGGTATCCTCCAATAATTCCAGCTTGCTCATTTGGCTGCCATCATGACCGGCTACCTCTTCATCCAAGGACTGGATATACATTTTATTGGCATTAAAGATTAGTTGACGAACCTCTTCAACAGGTATTCCCATCTCTTTGGCCAATACCTCGTTAGTAATTACTTCACCCTGTTCCCTTTCTAAACGCTCCCGGGTGTTTTTTAAAAGTTGATTCTTTTGCCAGGCTGTTCTGGGCAGCCAATTTTGACGTCGCACTTCATCCAACATGGCTCCCCTAATACGGTGGTAGGCATAGGAATCGAAGCTGTGCCCCATGGCCGGATCGTACTTATCAAGGGCCTCCATTAACCCGATCACACCGTAACTTTCCAGATCCTCTCTTAGGATGAAGGAAGGTAATTTTACCGCAACTCTTCCTGCCAGATGTTTAACCAGAGGTAAATGAAGCAGGATTATTTTCTGCCTGGCTTCCGGATCACGAAGCGTTATGTATTTTTCCCATAAGAGATCAATCGACATGCTTTCCACATCCAATTACTGCCTGCGTTTTATTTGAATCATCCGTTCAAACACAAAGGCCATAATCATATCTTGCTGCTGGGGTCGAATATCGGTAAACCTTACGCCAACATGATATACCTTTGCTTCTTCGTCAACCAATTGGCATCGCATGACTCTGGCTAATAACTTAAACTCTTGGGTCTTCTTCTTTGCCTTTACAGCCAGTGTAAAGCGTACCATGATGTTTGTGCCCCGATTAATAGGCTCCTTTAAAGCAAACTTTAAGCCTCCGCCACTGAGATCTACAATACACACCTTTTTGAAGCTTGGTGACTCGTTGTCGGCCACTGCTTCTGCATACTCAATGTCCAACATCACCGGCACCCGGGCAAATTCCCTGAGCTGCACTCTGGTAATCTCTGACTCCTTTGGGTGTTTCAAGATATACATGGGTAACTTGTCCTGTTCTATCCTTCTGCCAATGGCTTCGGTAACAAACAGATAGGCACTGCCTTCCCCCATGTACTTTACACGAATTTGCTGTCCATGGGCTAAAATTAACGGATGCTTCTCCGCATATGGAATGGGTACATATATCCCTTTGTTATCCATATCATAAACAGAACTCAAATACTGTTCTTCTGTGTCCATTGGAAAAATAGTAACCTTTTGTCCCACTTTAATTCTTTCAATTGCCACACCATCAGCTCCCTAGCGAAACAACCGCATTAGTTTTCCAAAAAAACTTTGCACCCCTGAAGCTGCTTCCTCTTTTCCGGAAATTAAGCAATTGACAATCCGCGATAAGTTTTTTGCCGCCGGAGCAGAGGGAGAAAGGGTGATATAGGGTTTCTGGGATTTAACTCCCTTTACCACCGCTTTGTCTTCTGGGATAAAACCCAAATTTTTAACTCGTATCTTTAAAAATTGATTCGTGGTAGACTCCATTGATTGAAAGGTTCGCAGGGCCTCTTTCTCATCCGTTGCTTTATTAACCACCAACATAACTTCATTATGAACATTATATTTACTAAGAACCTTGATTAATCCATAACCGTCTGTAAGGGATGTGGGTTCTGGCGTAATCACCACAATAACCTCATTGGCAGCGGCCACAAAACCGAGAACGGTCTTGGATATACCTGCTCCAGTATCAACCAGGACAAAGTCAAATTGGTAGTCCAATTCCTCCAGCCCCTGACCTAAACGTTTCCTGGCCTGGGTATCCAGATTGGCCAACTCCACAAAACCAGACCCACCGGAAATGATAGAAACCCCCTGGGGCGAAGGCGTTAGGATTGCTGCCATGTCTTTACCACAAAACAAGTAGTCATAAAGAGTATATTGCGGAACAATCCCCAGCAAAACCTCTGCATTGGCCATACCTAAATCGGCATCGAAGATTGCTACCCGATAGTCGCGGCGAGTTAATTCCACAGCCAGATTGACTACCAGATTTGATTTACCCACACCGCCTTTACCACTGGTAACAGCTATTACTCTGGCCCCGGAGTGCCCGTTAACAATCTTCATAACGATCGGCACTCCTAAATAACAAATTGGCTATTTTTTTGGGGTGGGCCCTTTTAATATCATCTGGAATACTCTGACCATCTGTATAGTAGGCAATGGGTAATCCTGTTTTACCCACCACATTTAACATAGAACCTAATGTAGCTGTTTCATCAACCTTGGTAAAAATAAATTTATTAAAACTGGTTATGCGAAAATCATGGATAGTTCGGAACAAATCTCGATCTTTCGTACTGGCATTTAGTACCAGAAAAATATCGTTTTCCGACGGGATCACCTCTAAAAAACTCTTCAGTTCCAGAACCTGACCAGTGTTATTGGACGAGCGTCCCACAGTATCAATAAAAATATAGTCTTTGTTACTGTGTTTTTCAATGGCTTGGCTCAATTCAGTCGGCGTCATCACTACTTCCACGGGTAGATCAAGGTTGTCGCCATATATTTTCAGGTGGTCCGTACTGCCATATCGATAGGTGTACAGGGTAATTAGGGCAACATTTTTTTTCTCCAGCAGTTGATACTTTGTGGCTAGCTTAGTCAGAGTCGTGGTTTTCCCTACTCCAGGCTGACCAATGAAGGTCATGAAACGGGAATTCTTTTCCCCTTTATAAGGTGCCTTTAATAGCTCTGCTGTCTGGTTTATTAACACCAGTTCAACCATATCCAATGCTTCACTATCTTTTATCTTTAGCAATGCCGCATCCAATAACGTCTTAGCCACGGCGGGCTGAATGTCCATTTCCAGCAACTTCTCCAACCATCTTTGATAGACCTGGTCGCCATTGACAGCTGGTTCTATCAGCTTCGCCTGGGTCTTGACTTCCCCCTCGGCCATTTGCAATAAAACTTCATCTAATAGAGGCTGAAAACGGGTTTCCCCCAGTTTTATCCTCTGCACTTGGGCATGAACGGGATCCTGCATCTTTTGACTTCTGGCGACTCGGTAATCCAGGTATTGGCTTTGTGGGGGTTTTGTCTCTAACGATTTTTCTATTGGTACCCCACCAGTTAAAAGGGTTTTGGCCGGTTGAACCGGGGCATCATCCAATACTGCCGTAACCTCCAAGGATTTTTTCAACCAGCCCAGCCAACCCTTGCCCTTAACCCGTTGGCTACTTACAATAACCGCTTCGGACCCTAAATCTTGTTTGATTAGTTGGATGGCTTCCTGCATTTCATTGACGGTATATTTTTTTATTTTCAATCAATGCTCACCGTCCCAATGGCCTCTACTTCTAGGTTGGCCGGTATTTCATTTAAAGAAAGTACCCCGAGGTTTGGTAAATGCCTCTCGATTAATCTTCGAAAGGGTAAGCGCACCCGCGGTGAACAGAGTAACACCGGGTTAGCCCCCCGCATAGTTACATCCTCGATCACAGTATTCAGCTTTTGCAACAGTTTTCTTACCAGTTGTGGTTCCAGCACTGGATAGGCCCCAAATTGAGTTTGTTGAATGGCCTCTTGAATGTTCTGCTCCAGCTTCGGATGCAAGGTTACAACTGACAGTTTGCCTTGCTCCCCTGTATACCGCTGACAAATGCTCCGGGACAAGCTTTGTCTTACATTGTCTGTCAAGTAATCCGGGTCTTTATTGATCCGGGCCCCATCTGCCAAGGCCTCTAAAATCGTTACCAAATCCCGAATGGGTACCCTTTCTTTAAGAAGGTTTTGCAACACCTTCTGAATTTCACCCAAGGAAAGCATATCCGGTACCAATTCTTCGACAACCGCTGGCTGCTTCTCCTTTACCACATCAACCAGTTCCTTAACTTCCTGTCTGCCTAACAATTCGTGAGCATACTGCCTAATAATTTCTGTTAAGTGCGTTACCAGCACCGTGGAACAATCTACCACCGTAAAACCATTGAGTTCTACAAACTCCCGGTCTTGACCAGTCACCCACCAGGCCGGTAAGTTAAAGGTGGGTTCTGTGGTGGGAATACCATTAAATTTCAGATCCTGCCCCATGGGATCCATTGCCAGATGATGACCGGGCATAAGATCCCCATTAGCCACCTCAACACCTCTAATTTTAATGACGTAGGCGTTGTAGGATAACTGCATGTTATCCCGAATGCGAATGGGACGTACCAGAATACCCATTTCCGAGGCACACTGGCGGCGTACCGCTGCCAACCTCTGTAGCAAGTCACCACCCTGGGACTCGTCCGTCAGGGAAATTAAGTTATAACCAATTTCTATTTCTAAAGGATCCACCTGAAAGTAACTAAAGACATTTTCAGGTTCCCGTTTTTGCTGCTTTTGACTTTGGGCCACCTCCGCCTGCTGATCTGCAATTTCCTTCTTCTTTCTCTCTTGCATTAATGTTCTGGAGGAATATAGCAGTACTCCTGCCATGGAGAGAATTAACAAGTTTGGCATAGCCGGAATAAGACCAATCACCCCTAAGATAACCCCTGCCAAGAGGAGTACCTTGGGGAAATTTAAAAACTGCTTGGAAAGATCACTACCAAAGGAGCCATCAGAGGAAGCTCTGGTCACTAAAATACCAGCTGCAGTGGAAATTAACAGGGCAGGAATTTGCGATACCAAGCCGTCACCGATGGTTAGAATGGTAAATTTCATTAATGCCTCTGTAATAAGCATATCCATTTGGACTACCCCAATGACAAAGCCGCCTAAAATATTAATCAGCAGAATAACAATACCCGCGATGGCATCCCCCCGGACAAACTTGCTGGCACCATCCATTGCACCAAAGAAATCGGCTTCCTTTTGCAGCCTTTCACGTTTGGCCCTGGCTTCATCTTCGGTAATCAAGCCGGAGTTTAAATCGGCGTCAATACTCATTTGCTTACCTGGCATGGCATCCAGGGTAAAGCGGGCACCTACCTCAGCCACACGACCGGAACCGTTGGTAATTACCACAAACTGAATCACAGTGATAATGATAAAAACCACCGCACCCACAATATAGTTGCCGCCCACCACGAATTGGCCAAAGGCCTCAATAACTTTACCCGCTGCCCCATCCCCTAAAATCAAGCGGGTTGAGGAAATGTTTAGGGACAGTCTAAATAACGTGGTGACCAGTAACAGGGATGGAAAAATTGAAAACTGCAGAGGTTCAGTGGTGAACATGGTAATTAACATGATTACCATGCCAAGGGTCATGCTTAAAATCAGGAAGAAGTCCAACAAGCTTGGCGGTAGGGGAATAATAATCAGCAACACAACGCCAATAATTAACGCGGCTATTATTAAATCACTATATTGTTTTAATTTTAAGGCCATTGAAGTTTGTGCTGCCACGGAATATTAACCCTCCAACCATATGTACAAATAAAATATTTAAAAAAAACTTTTGTTCTTCATCCGGTAAACCATTGCTAAAATTTCTGCCACTGCCTGAAACATTTCCATGGGTATGGCATGGCCAATTTCAACATTGGCATATAAAAAGCGGGCCACTTCGACGTTTTCGATAACCGGGACTTCATTTTTCCGGGCAATTTCCCGAATTTGTCTGGCCATGTGGTCAGTACCTTTAGCCACCACCACAGGAGCATCCATGGGTTGTTCATATTTTAGAGCCACCGCATAGTGGGTGGGGTTGGTAACAACCACTGTGGCCTGGGGTACTTCTTTACGTGCCAGATTGGCAAGCAATTGTCGCTGCCGCCGACGGAGCCAACCCTTAATTTGCGGGTCCCCCTCGGTCTGTTTGTACTCTTCTTTCACTTCTTGCTTGCTCATGCGCATTTGCTTTTGAAAGGCGTAGCGCTGGTATAATAAATCCAACAGTGCAATCCCCAGATAAACCACCGCTCCCCAAAGGATCACTTTTAATGCAATGGTTAACACCTGATTCAGCAGGGTCCGGGGCGGCGAATGAAAGATTGCCAGCAGATTAGCCATTTCACCCCTGACCGCTGCATAGACCACCCAACCGACAATGGTAATTTTCAAAAGAGATTTTACCAGTTCAAACATGGCCCGGCCACTGAACATATTTTTCAGGCCATTGATGGGATTCAGTTTATCAAGCTTGGGTTTAATGGCCTCCGGCGCAAACAGAAATCCCACCTGGGCCAAGTTTACACCCAGGGCCACCACCATTAATAAGATAAAAAGTGGGGTAAAAACAACAAAGACATTGATCATAAAGTCAATTAATATCTGCACTAAATAGCTGTCTTGCTGTTGCTGTTTAACAAAATTATTAAAATAAGTAAAGAAATAGGTCTGCATATGGGTAATTAAATTATCCTTATAAAGGAGAGCGAACAACCCCGTTATGAGAAGCAGGATGGCCCCGTTTAGGTCGGCACTTTTAGGCACCTGACCTTTACGTCGGGCCTCCTGCAATCGCCTGGGCGTCGCCTGTTCAGTTTTTTCCTGAGAACCTTCTGGCATCAGGCCAACCCCTTCAGCAAGAGTAATAGATCCTTATGCAGGGTATCAAATAAGTATTTAAAGACGGAGGTTAGGGCTGGTAATAATATTGCCAATGTGGAAACCCCCACCGCAATTTTCAAAGGAAAACCAAGTTGAAATATATTGAGCTGAGGTGCTGTTTTACCTATTAGCCCCATGGCCAAGTCGGTAATCACCAGTACTGCTACAACCGGGGCACAAATCTGAACTGCCAAGGCAAAGGTATCGGTAAAAATTCGAATGATTAATAGGGTTAGTTCACCATTCATAGCCGCAGCAGTCAAGGGAACAAGCTCATAACTTTTTACCAGAGCACGAATCAAAGCATGATGACCATCCATATTCATATATAAGACCAGCGTCATAAAGAAAAGGAACCGGGAAACCAGGGTGTTCATGCCGCCACCCAAAGGGTCCATGACAGCGGCCATGGCAAATCCAATTTGAAAATCCAGCAATTGGCCGGCAATCCGAATGGCATTAAAAACAAAGGTACAGACCAAGCCTATGGCAAGTCCCACTCCCACTTCACTAAAAACCGCCAGACCCAATCCCCATAAACCACCGGGAAAGCTGGCTGCAGCTGGTTCTACCAGAGGGGCTGTCAGAGCAGCCAAAACTAAGGATAGCCCCGCCTTAACCAAGGGCGGAATGCCCGGTATGGCATACAGTGGACAAGAAAAAATAAAGGATAACATTCTAACAAATACCAAAAAGAAGGTGGTTACATAAACTAGATTAATCACTTCCACACCTCTAACGAATAAGGTTGGGTATCTGTTCATATAATCGAGTAGTGAAACGTATGGCTATATTTAGTAGCCAGCCAGCAGCTACAATTAAGGTTAGAAAAACTGCCACCATTTTCGGTACAAAGGAAAGTGTTTGTTCTTGAATTTGGGTGGTAGCCTGAAAGATCCCGATAATTAAGCCCACCAGCATGGCCACTCCCAGGGTTGGAATGGAAAGAATCACAACCATCATTAACGCTTCCCGGGCCAAGTGCAGTACATAGGTTTGTGTCATGGCTTAGCCCCCCCTATCGAAAACTTTCCACCAAAGATTTTACCACCAAATACCAACCATCCACCATGACAAAGAGAAGCAATTTAAAGGGCAGTGCAACCATCACCGGCGGTAGCATAAACATCCCCATGGACATTAAGGTACTGGCAACCACCATATCGATGACTAGAAATGGGACAAACAGGATAAAGCCGATTTGAAAGGCTGTTTTCAACTCACTGATGACAAAGGCTGGTACCAATACACTCATCGGCACTTCATTTGCATTTTTGGGTTTGTCCATTTTGGCAATGTTTAAAAACAACCCTAGGTCTTTCTCGCGGGTTTGCCTTACCATAAAATTCCTTAGGGGTTTAGCAGCTTGATCCGTTGCTTGCTCATAGGTTAATTGGTTGGCTAAATAAGGCTGTATGGAATTCTTATTTATATCCTGATACACCGGATTCATAATAAAAATCGTCAGGAAAAGGGCCAAGCCAATTAACACTTGATTCGGAGGCGTCTGCTGTGTACCCAGGGCACTGCGCAAAAAAGAAAGTACCACAATAATCCGCGTAAAGGAAGTTAACATCATTAAAAATGCAGGGACCATGGACAGTAGGGTTAAAAAAATCAGCAGTTTTACGCTGTCTACCACCTGCTGAGGCTCCTGGGCAGTCTCTACATTTAAGTTAATACTGGGTATAGGAATAAGGGGTTCCGCAAAAACCCCATTGGGAATCAGGAAAAGTAACAATGCTGTCAATACTATGATGATCCATGCGTTAATCTTTTTCTTTCTGACCACTTGCCGGACACCCACTCCCACTTTTTCCTTTACGGCCCTTGCCGGATAGGTACTGCTGTGTTTGTTTCATGTGCTGATACAAAATATCTTTGAAATTGGTTACAGAACCCGTTGCTGGACTGGATGCGCTAATGGACTCCGGTAATGTGTCGAATTCCTTAAGCAAAGAAATGCTGTTTTCCTGAAAAGCCACCAGATAATATCTGCCACCCACTTCCACCAGTGTCAGGCCAGCCTTAGGACCCAGGGGTAAATGATCCACCCTTCGCATATAGCGGGTTCCTATGGTGAACCCCCTGGTGCGGGCCAGTCCATATTTTATGGTTATGTAGGCTAAAACAAGGATTAAAGGCAACAATGTAAATACTTTTATAAACAGCCAAATGGTTTCGTTATCCATTATTCACTCTCTCGCCTGAGTTTTTTCGGGGAAGTAATGGAATTAATTCTTACAGCAAATTTATCATTAACAATAATGATTTCCCCTTGAGCGGCTTTTATGTCATTAATATAAACATTGATGGCGTCCCCGGCGGATTTTTCCATATCCAATACCGTTCCCACATCCAGGTTTAAGACCTCACGGAACTTTAAGATCTTCTCGCCCAATTCAGCGCTTATGGTTACCTTAACATCTTCTATGTGACTTAGACTGGTTTTAATGATTCTTTCCTGGCGAAAAGAATCCAAGGGAGGAAAGCGGACCTTTTTAATGGCCGCTTCCTCTCTGGTTTGTGTGCCGTCCAGCTCACTCAGAAACAATTCTATTTCTTTTTCATTCATCATTAAGCATCACCCTTACTGAGTGAGATATTCGGAAAAGTAAACTCGCAATATTTTGCCATGGCGAAGCTGGCTGTTAATCTCTGTTTTTAATTCCTCAGCGACTTTATCGATACTTTCCGGCGGTTGTACATCCTTCAATTTCTTTTTGCGGATCACCCGGATAATACAGTCCTGTAAAATCACTTTGTTTTTTGTCAATTCCTCGCCTAATTTTTTATTTTCTTTGTTTTGCTCATATTCCAAAACCGGGGTGAGCCTCATAAAACTGTTACCACCAGAATCAGCAAGATTCACCAATAAACTGCCCATACTATAGGTAACCAATTTTTCTGGATCTGGGCCAGTTCCCTTGGCGTTGGCGGTGCTTTTCATGTAAAAATATCCACCCAAACCTATGCCTGCGACAAGCAAAAGTATGAGGATAATGAGCAAGGTTTTTATGGAAATAAAACTTTTTTTAGGCACCTGAGGTGCTGTTTCCTGTGGTGGCACTGATAACTCACCCTTTACACTATAATTCTATTCTAACTGATTTACTACCGTTTGAGTTGAATTAGTTCCTCCAGTAGGCTGTCAGATACGGTAATGACCCTGGCATTGGCCTGGTAGCCCCGCTGAGTGGTAATCATGTTGGTAAATTCTTCGGTCAGATCAACGTTGGACATTTCCAGGTAGCCTGAGTTAATGGTTCCAAAACCAGATTGATTAGCCTGCCCTTGTTTAGGTTCGCCCGATGATACCGAGGTGCCAAAAAGGTTTCTTCCTGCCTTCTCCAGACCCTCCGGGTTTTGGAACGTAACCAGCTTAATGACACCCATGGTATCCTGGGGCGGAGGTGTAACACTGGCAGCTTCACCATCCACTTTATCCGGCTTGTCACCGATGAGATCTGCAGCATGGGAGCCACCAATATTAACGCTGGGCGTTTCCCCAATTTCGCCGTTATCAATGGTCTGAAGTACCAGCTTGCCGTCGTTCATATAATCCACTTTGATCTTATTTTCGCCAATTTTTTTGTCGATTAACTTTTCTAAAGCTATTTTTAAGGATTCTCCACTGATAATATTACCAAATCCTGCTTCTTTTTTCTCCCCTGCGGTGAAGGTATATTTTGCACCATTATATTCAATAAAAAAGTCTTTCTCGGACCAGTCGGCGGAATTGACCCCTTTTTCAGTTCTGTCGACATAACCGATCAAGTCCACTGCGTCCTTAATTCGAATTTGAGGTATGGTGGACCCATCCTTTGGTGTACCAACCGTAGAGAATTCCAAGTGGTCGATATTCCAGGTCACTGCTACATTGGTAGATGGTTTGTCGGCCTTTACATTATAGGTCCAGGTATCTCCGTTTTGTACCGTTCCTGTACTAATTACGTCAGATACATCTATCGTTAACCCGTTATAAGTTGCTGATGTATCACCATTAGACAGAGTTACAGCCCCAGAAACCCCGCTAATACTAATTGATCCGCTTGTCAATGAGATGTCCCAATTATTGTCAGATGTGGGTGTAAGACCTGTTTTGTCAATTTCGACACCGCTAGGATCGGTATAAATATCACCGGTAAAAGTAATAGAATTATAGCCTGTACCGTCACCCTTATCAAGCAACCAATCTGAAGTAGCATTATCATACTTTAAATTCCATGTTGCTGGTGTATTATAATATTTTGAAGCATTCACAGTGGGGCTTCCTGCTAAACTGTTGGCCGGATCTGGTGTAGTAGTTGCACTGCCTTCACTATACACTACTGATACCGTTCCATCAGAGGTATCTGAATACTTACCAGTGATTGTAACATTTCCAGCTGTAGCATTAGTTGCTGTCATATTTTCAGGAACTGTGATATTAGTCCCAGGTATTGTAGTCCGTGCATCCAATAATGCTTGCAGTTTTTGGGCCAAATCTTCACCACTTGTAACTGCATCTAACCCGGTGGACCCGGCAGCTCCACCAATCTTCGAGAAGTCATCCACCGTTGTTACTTGCTCCCAACCGTTACCGGTATCAATATAAAAGGTTTTTCCTGTCCAGTCCTTCGTTACTACTTCTTTACCTGTGTCAGATAAGGCCGAAGTGGCCACGCCACCCATGTACCTCTTAACACCAGCGCCTCCTATTTCAATACTAGGTATTACACCAGGTGTAACGTTGCTTGTTTTGGTTTGGAATACCAGTCCCCCATTGGGGCTACCGTCGTAGGATACTATAACTTTATCCTTTAAAGGGAAAGTACCTGATCCTGGGGGATTTTCGTAAGTGTTTATCGCATTTTGCAATTGTGAGGCCAAATCATACCAACTTTTCACTTGGGTCAAGCCAGTATTTAATGTGGCTGTATAAGTATTGGTCCCATCGGAATATTTCAATGTAAGTTGATCAGTGCTCATATCAATGGGGGTGACACTGTCTGTAATACCCAGGGGCGCTACATCCGGACTATTGCTGTCCCCCCTGACCATTGCTTCCTCCAGGGGTTGTGTTACCGGACTCATGGCTATGCCTTTAATGGTGGCTTCTTCCACCTTTGGGGTTGTGTATTTGGGCGCTCCTTTTATGCTAGACTGTTGGGCTGGGGTGATAATGGCTTGACTATCATTATTAGAGAATTTTAGTGGTTGACCAGCTGTATTGGTACCAGCGATGGCACCATCGGGCCCGATATTAATGGTTGAAACCGGACCGTTCAGGACCCTAATGTCTTGGCCAGCCAAGGATTGTACCCTTAACCCTTCGCCATTCACTAAAAATCCTTGTTTATCGACAAAGAAAATACCTTCTCTGGTATAGAATTCATTGGTGCCATCACTGACCACAAAAAAACCGTTCCCCTGTATACCTAAGTCGAGGGTTCTGCCTGTACTCTGCATGGGTCCCTGGGTGAAATTGTTGGACACAGACCCCACAGACATACCAGAACCCACCTGGGCAGGGTTGGTACCATTGCCCGCGGAACGAACTGTTTGGCTCAGCGTATCCTGAAAATTCACCCGGCTGGATTTATAACCGTTGGTATTTACGTTGGCAATATTATTACCGGTAACATCCATTCGTGTCTGGTGGTTTCTCATGCCTGAAATACCGGAATAGAGAGAACGAAGCATCCTTTTACCTCCTTATATATCCACCTCAGTCGGTCGGTGGATTCAGGCAGCTTCCTTTCGGGCCAGCTGCTTATTATTTTACAATGACAGCACTATCAATATTGGTAAAAACGTGTTCAGCCATGTTGTTACCATCAATTGCCGTAATAACTGTGCGATTGGTTATGCTGGTAACCAGTGCTAAATCTCGATAAAGAATCAAAGAATCCTTGGAACCTTTGGCCGCAGCCTGTTGGACTGCCTTGTTAATTTTGGCAAAGTCCTCCTGTGACAGAGCTATCTTTCTTTCCTTCAACCTTTTCTCAGCATGGGCAGATATTTTAACCTCCTGCTGCTTTACTAACTCCCGATAAAAGAGTTCATCAAAGGAAACATTATTCGATTGGCTCAGTTGGTTCAGTTGTTTCGGTTTGCTGGTCTGTCCCACCTGTTTCGTCTGGGATTGGTTCACCTTCGGTGGTATCATCGACTGGCGGTTCGTCTCCACTGTCTGGTACTTCGGGTAGTTCTTCAGGTTCATCGGTTACCCCCCTTTCCACTGAGATAACCTGATCCAGGCTATAGGGGTGGCCGGCTACCCAGATATTTACACTATTTTCCCCCAGGGTCACCCTTTCAACCTCCCCAATGACTTGTTCTTCTTCGGCAATTAAGTTGACCCTTTTACCAATTAACGAGGAAGCATGGTTCAATTCCTGGAGATGATAAAGCCTTTCCATATTGGTGTTAAGGTTTGTCATTTGTTCCAGGGTGGTAAACATGGCCATCTGCTCAATAAATTTGCTACTATCCATGGGACTGGAGGGATCCTGGTAGCGTAGCTGTGCAATCATAATTTGCAGGAAAGCATCTTTATCCAAGGTTTTCACAGATTCTTTTGTTTTTCTATTTTCATAATATAAATCGCTATTGTTAGTCTGATTAACTTCCATTGCTCCACCCCCTTACACAATAAGATTCAAACCAGAACTGGCAGATCGCTGTTCACTACTGGAAGGTAACGTCTCTTCCACCAGAGTTAAGCCTGTGTACTGCCCTTTGCCTCTTTTCTGACTGCTCTCTTGCCAGCGCTGCCTTTCTGCAAAGGTATTCTGACCCCCTTGCCCGTTACTTTGTTGCCCCATGAATACGGCAGCTTCACTTAACCGGATATTTTGTTGGGCCAGTAGTTCCCTGAGCTGGGGAAAGGTGGTTTCCAGGGCTTCCTTTGCCATACCAGAGGAGGTAACAAACTGTGCGGAAAGTTCCCCCTTAGACCAGGTTAATTTAACCGTCACTTCACCTAAGTGTTCTGGTTGTAGCTTCATCTTTAGGGTGGTCTGGCCTGACTGCTGCTGTACCAGTAAAGACTTCACCATTTCCTGCAGCTTGGCGGGCAGCTGTGTTAGAGAAACCTCCTTTACCAGGCTGTTACTACCGACATCCATGCCCTTCATACCACTAGTTTGCAATGAATCCTGGTTACTTAGCTCTGGGTTATCCCGCTTTAGGTTATCCTGTATGGATAAACTTTTCACTTCTTCCTTCATCCCAGCTTGTACTTTGTCAGCAGCACCTTGGTTACCATGATTGCCTAAACCTTTATCAAGGGAATTTCTCTCAAATTCTAGAGAGTTAGTTGCTTTAGCTGCTTTATCCATTAAAGGTCTAACTGGCTGCGCCAATTCCTGTTCCGAGGAGGTATCCCCCTCTGCTTGAACCTCTAGGGTTTGCCCGACAATTTGGTCCGTGGTATCCTTGCCCCTAACATCTGCTTTTTTAATAAAGTTAGGTATTAACTCAATAATTTTTATAGCATCCTCTTGGTTGTCAGGCAAAGAGGGTATAGCCTTACCCGATGATGTACCAGAGTTAAGGTCGGTGATTACGGGTGCCTGTTCCTGTATCACTGGTATAACATCCCTTTGCTGTGGCTTTGCTAAATCACTCGTTGGCATAATCCTTTGATTTACCATTTGCCCAGCCTGCAATCCCCTTTGACTCTGAGTGATCAGTGCAGCAGCCTCTTTACCCTCTTCCTTTCCCTCAGTAACAGGCTGCACTGGGTTCCCTGGAATCTTAGCATCTTCACCCTCTTGAGAAACAAATTCCTCCAGAGGAACAATTACTTTACCTTGGGGCACCTCCTGATCCTGTGCTTTTTTTCCATCAGTCATTGAATTGGATTTTGGGTCCTCAAGGATCATCTCAGGTAATTCAGTACCAGTAGCCTTGACAGCCATAGCAACCTCTGGGGATACATTGGGGTCGGTGCTATTCAATATCCCTATTTGATTGACCGTACCTTCAACTATGTCCCCTTGCTCATGGTTGGTCTTGGCAGAAAAATCCTTTGTTATGCTTAGTGGTAAAACTGGTACTACTGGCTCAGCCACTTCCAAACTTTGTTCTTTTCCAGTAGCCTGTTCCGAGGTTAGTTTAAGAATCGTTTCTTCTTGACTTTGTTCCTGATCTACTCCCTCATGTTCTATTACCATGCCAGGATAAATAAAACCTGTCACTGAATCGGCAGTTTGAAAAAGATCTGGCTTAGCCGTCTCGTCAGCTAGTATCACTTGATTACCATCAGAACCTAAAAGGCAATCTAATAACGCCGCAAAGCCATCACCTTTTATTCCCTTGCCAACTGCCCCTTGTGTGAGAACTTCCTGTCCAGAATGAAGTT
This sequence comes from Desulforamulus reducens MI-1, assembly GCF_000016165.1. Classification (GTDB taxonomy): domain Bacteria; phylum Bacillota; class Desulfotomaculia; order Desulfotomaculales; family Desulfotomaculaceae; genus Desulfotomaculum; species Desulfotomaculum reducens. The sequence goes on from NC_009253.1 coordinate 2,625,234, forward strand.
TACTTATCTGAATATTTTTCACCCCCTTTCAGTACAATACAATTAGCTGCTTTTTGTCTAAAACACCCCTGACTGATGAGTACCTCTGGCATAACTCATGGTAGCTAACTCATCAATTTCTTTTTGCTCCAAGAATAACTGTAATTCCCTATACTCCATCAGTTGTTTTTCCTTTAACTTCTCAAATATCTTCCGTTCCTGCCGGGCTTTCATGCTAATCTTGATCCGGTTTTGCAAGATTTCATTGGCCCTTTGCAGATTCCTCATCTGCCTTTCTCTGAGTTCCCGCAAGCTGTCCCGAAACATTAACATGTAGAGCTGATCCTCGGGTCTTAAACCCAATTGTGCAGTTTGATAAGATTCCTCAAGCTTATCCCTGGTTGCAGCTAACTCCTTTTCACACCTACTGTATTCTTCTTGGGCCTTAGCTTGTTCCAATAAGGCTTGTTCCTCTTGTTTTATTTTTTGTTGCAGTACTTGTTCTAGCCTAAAATGAAACTTTTTCAAGGTTAGCTACCTCCCACCAGGTCTGCTAGTCCATTTAATGTTTCCTCATAGCTGCTATATTCTAAAGGCGACTGTCTTAAATAGCCTATGATCTCGTCATGTTTAGAGATTGCATGGTCAATTTTGGGGTTCGAGCCCAGTACATAGGCACCAATATTGATAAGATCCTCGGATTCCTGGTAGGTTGCCAGTAAATCCCGCAAATTGCCTGCCTGGTTTTTATGTTGGTCAGAAGCGATATCCGGCATTAATCGACTGACACTTTGCAATACATCGATGGCCGGATAGTGATTGGCAGAGGCTAGTTTCCTGGTTAAGACAATATGCCCATCTAAGATACCCCGTACTGCATCGGCAATGGGCTCATTCAGATCATCCCCATCCACCAACACGGTGTAAAAGGCAGTTATGGAGCCTTGTTGTCCCATACCAGAACGTTCCAATAGTTTAGGCAGCAGAGCAAAAACCGATGGAGTATACCCCTTGGTGGCGGGCGGTTCACCCACCGCCAGTCCCACTTCCCGTTGGGCCATGGCAAAACGGGTTACGGAGTCCATCATTAACATAACATCCAAACCCTGATCCCGGAAATATTCTGCAATGGCAGTGGCCACAAAGGCCCCCTTGAGTCGTACCAGGGCCGGCTGATCGGAGGTGGCAGCCACAATAACCGAACGGGCCATACCTTGGGGTCCCAGATCTTCTTCCAAAAATTCCAGCACTTCACGGCCCCGCTCACCGATCAAAGCAATGACGTTAACGTCAGCACTGCCATGCCGGGCAATCATGCCCAACAGGGTGCTTTTACCCACACCACTGCCGGCAAAAATACCAATACGCTGGCCTTTACCACAAGTCAGCAAAGCATCCACTGCCCGGACACCGGTGGGTAAAACCGAATCGATCCGTTTCCTTTTTAGGGGGTTGGGAGGTTTGTTATCCACCAGAAACTCCTGGCCGCTGGCATAGTCCACTGTTTTATCAATGGGTCTGCCCAGACCGTCCAGTACTTTACCCTGCAAGTGTTTACCCACTTTAATGGTCAGATTATGCCCGCTGGGTATCACCGCACAGCCGGGATAGATGCCTCTCAGCTCGCCAAGGGGCATCAATAAAGAGAATTGATCCCGAAAACCCACCACCTCGGCCCTCACTGGTTCGGGTTCGCCCTGGGCTACAATATCACAAACCTCACCGATACGGGCCGTAATTCCCTGCACTTCTATCATCAATCCGATGACCCTGGTGACCTTCCCAATGGGTTTAATAACCCTGGCTCTGGACACTCTTTCCTTGTAGGGATTAAGGTTAATGTTAACCTTGCATTCCATCCCTTCACTCCTCTTTCCCGTAAAGCACTTTGAATACTTCCTGCCAGCGGGTTTCCAGGGTAGCATCCACCTGTCCCTGATCTGTCTCAATGCGGCAACCCCCGGGGGTTATGCCATTATCCACCAATATGTTCATTTCCACTTTACCCGGCAACCCCTGAAGCAGTTCATTTTTTCCCTCTTGTACCATCTGATAATCCGCATGGTTTACGTATAGATTAACAAGAGGTTTATTTTTTACCATATCCATACATTCCCGGGCAATTTCCATAATGGTGCGGGGTTCCACGGCCAATTGTGTCAGTACCACCCGTTCTGCAATATCCACCGCCAAGTCGACAATCTCTGCTTCCATCTTCCCGAGGGTTTGACGATAAATCTCTTTGGACTGCCTTAAAACATCACTGGCCTGCTGGCGGATCTTTTCGGCCTCGGCTTGGGAAGCTGTGATTCCTTCCTGCCAGCCAGCCTGCTTCGCCTGTTCCCTCATTTGCCGGGCTTCGGCCTCTGCCTTGGATTGGGTCTGCTGAATGATCTGTTTTGCCTCTTGTTTGGCCCGGTTTATCATTTCCGCTGCCTGCTGCTGTGCAAGGACCATTATTTCCTCTGGGGAAAGCTGCTTCTCCTGGTTAACTTCCTCAGAGGGTGGTGGGGGAAGCTCCTTGAGGGGTATTAACCAAGCAACTTCTTCTATAGGTGCTCCTTTAATAACCTTAAACAAGGATAGCATCCTCCCCACCACGGGATATGACAATCTCGCCCGCCTCTTCTAAACGACGTATGACATTCACAATGCGTTGTTGGGCTTCTTCTACATCCTTCAGGCGAACGGGACCCATGTAATCAATTTCTTCTTTGAGCATTTCTGAAGCACGTTTGGACATATTCTTGTAAATACGGTTGTTAACTTCCTGATTGGAGCCCTTCATGGCAAGTGCCAGATCCTTATTATCCACTTCACGCAATACTTTTTGAATGGATATATCGTGTAATTTGACAATATCCTCGAAGATAAACATTAAGCGACGAACCTCTTCGCTGAGGTTGGGGTCCGCCCGTTCCAAATCTTCAAAGATGGTTTTCTCTGTGGAGCGGTCTACTCGGTTTAAGATGTTGACCAGACACTGAACACCACCCACAACGGTTTCCTCGTGTTGGGCCACCGAAGCCAGTTTCTTCTCCAGAACCTTTTCCACCTCTTTGGCCACATCCGGGGATATTCGATCCAGAATAGCCACCCTGCGAGCCACTTCACTTTGCAATTGGGAGTCAAGTTCTGCCAAAATAACTGCCGCCTGATCTGGTTTAAGATACGATAGTACAAAGGCAATGGTCTGCGGGTGCTCCTCCCGGATAAAGCTCAAAATATGTCTGGGGTCTGTTTTCCTTAAAGACCCAAAGGGTACTGACTGCATGGTAGAGCTGATTCTTTCTAGAATCTCTGAACCTTTGTCATAACCATAGGTTTTTTCTAAGAGTTCCTTGGCATAGTTCACACCACCATTTAGCAAATAATCCCGGGCCTGAATTAAGTAAATGAATTCTTCAACCACTTGTTTCTGAATATCATTGGGGACTTTATCCATCTCTGCAATGGCGGCGGTTACCTTTTCAACCTCATCCTCAGTAAATTCCTGTTTTAATAGCTTTGAGGAAACATCAGCTCCCAGGGAGATAAGTAAAATAGCCGCCTTTTGTTCTCCGGTTAATTTTTCATATTGATTCATGACTTTTATCACCTATTCCCTAAGCCATACTTTCAGTACCGAGGCAATATCATCGGGTCGTTCTTGGGCCAGTTCCTTTAACTGCTTTTGTTTATCCTTGGGCGGAGGAATTTCCCACTGGGCTTCTTCCTCTTCTTCCTCTTCTTCCTTAGTAGTCACACTCTCAATTGGCATTGGCGTAGTTTCTTCAATAACCTGCAATTCTTGTTCTGCGTTCTTTCTACGCCGACGTAGCCAATAAGCCACCAGAAGCAACAGAAGCAGTAAGCCTCCCACAACCGCTGCAATGGTCATATAAAATAGTTCTTTTTCCTTTTGGCTGTTATCAGGCAAATCCTGGTCTAAGTCGTATTGGCTTCGATCAAAGGTCATGGCAGATACCGTAATCTGATCACCCCGTTGATCATCAAAACCAATGGCTGCGGTTACAATCTTTTCAACCTGTGTTCGATCCAGATTTTTCACCGATTCATCCAGAACCACCGCAGTGGAAAGCTTAATCAACTTACCCGGTGCCTGCACCTCTGATTGGGTTCTGGTTCCATGTTGGTAATTCTTGGTGTCATCGGTCTTGATATAACTATTTTGACTGGTTGAAGTCTCGGCGGGAATACTCTGACCGGGCATTTGCGTGGTTGAACCAGTCACCCCGCCGCCACTACCATCACTGCCTTGTTCCTTGATACTTCTCTCGCTGACCACTTGACCTGGCACAACCTCAGTGGTATTGGTTTGCAGTTGGTTAAAATCCATTTCTGCTGTAACCATAGCCACTGCTTTATTGGGTCCCAATACCTTGGCCAGCATATTTTGTACCCGGTTCTCTAATTCTTTTTCGTAGGTCCGGCGAATCTGCTGTTGTCGTTCCAAAATTGTTCCAGAAAAGCCATTCCCAGGGGTCCCGGAAGAATCCTTAAGAAAATCGTTTAAGACATTTCCTTCGGTGTCAATGATATGTACGTTCTCCGCTTGCAAACCTTCTACGCTGCCGATAATCAGGTCATTAAGGCCCTTGACCTGTTCCGCTTTCAGTTTAGCCCGGGGCTTCAATTTTACCACCACCGAGGCCGAAGCAGTTCCCTCCTCCTCAATAAAAACACTTTTCCGGGGCAATACCAGGTGTACCCGGGCTTGTTCAACACCCTCCACCTTAGTAATAGTACGTCTTAGTTCCTCTTGAAGAGCCCGCTGATAGGATATTTGTTGTTCGAAATCCGTTTCTCCGAATTTACTTTTATCAAATAGCTCAAAGCCATTCCCCACTCCTGTCAGCAAGCCATCACTGGCTAACTTCACCCGAATCTCGTCCACTTGCTCCTGGGGAACGAGAATGGTTGTTCCTTGATCAATTAACTGGTAAGGAATCTTTTCGCTTTCCAGTTGTGCAACAATATCTCCGGCATCCTTTGGTTCCAAGTCTCCCAGCAAAATTGCATAATTGGGTTTTGTCAATGTCATTGCCAAATACACCAAACCTGCCAGAACAACTGTGCTTACCAGGATGACCAATACTTTTCTGTTTTGACTTGTTTCCTGCCACCGCTGTTTAAGTCTCTCCAGCAGGTCATTAAAGTTCACATAACCACCTCAACGAAAATTACAATTGTATCCTGGATATTTCTTGATAAGCTTCAACAATTTTATTTCTTACTTCCACCGCCAGTTGCATGGTCAGTTTTGCTTCCTGCATAGCAACGGTTACCTGATGGATATCTTGTACCTCTCCCACCAGAAATTTTTGCATAACATCATCGGCTTGTATTTGTGTGTCGTTTAATTTTGAAATGGCTTTATTTAACACCCCACCAAAATCCGCTGGGCCTGCGTATTTATTGGCAGAAGTTGTCTCAGAAACTTGTAGCGGTGTGGCCACAGGCAAAATATTCATTCATTAAAAACCTCCTAACCCCGGGAAATTTCTAAGGCCTTCAGGGCCATACTCTTGGCTGCATTCAAGGCAGTAACATTGGCCTCGTAGGTTCGACTGGCAGTGATCATGTCCACCATTTCATTGACAATGTTGATATTGGGGTAGGCCACATTACCTTTATCGTCAGCCAAGGGGTGACTTGGATCATTAACGATTCTGGGTGGCGCAGGATCTTCTGTAATGGCCTTTACCCGCACCCCTGCACCCTTGGGTTCAACCCCTTTGGTTGATATCGTTTGCCGCAATTGTTCCGCAAAGATCGGTACCCTGCGGCGGTACACCGGACTGTTGGGGTCATTGGGTCGACTGGGGGTATTCATATTAGCAATATTATTGGAAATTAAATCCAGTCTCAGTCGCTCAGAAGTCATACCAGAAGCACTAATACCAAAACTATCAAACAAACCCACGATTCTTACCTCCTACCTCCGATTACCGTTCCCAAAATATGAAAGCGATCCATGACTCCCTGGGCCAGCACATCATACTCTATGGTGGCGGCGGCCAAATTAACCATTTCCTCATCAACATCCACATTGTTGCCGTCATACCGCATGGTGGTTTCTTCCACCTGCTTAATCTCAGGCTTTATTTCCCGATTGCTTGTACCAATATGTAAAGGATGGGTCCCCTTTAAGGACACTCCACTGTTGCCTAGGGCCGCCTTAAGCTGATCCTCAAAGCTTACATAGGACTTCTTAAAACCAGGCGTATTAAAATTGGCAATATTATTGGCAATTACCCTCTGGCGTGCAGCTCCGGCATCCAGTCCCTGTTGGAGGATCATTAACGTCGGGCTATTAAAAACATCCATAATCCATCATCCTTATTTACTATTTTTTTATAAAATGGGCTAAAGTTTTGATTTCAGTGTACGATATCATGATTAAAGATTTCTATCTATTTGGTTAAAAAAAGTAAAAGCGGTTATATATATAAAAATTCTACATTTTACAACAAATTCCTTCATGTAGGGTTTTTTGTTGTGTTTTTTTACATTTTTGCCAAACTATAAAAACGTCCGTACATTTGTACAGACGTTTATTTTTTTGTCATTGTTTCCTAATTTCTGTATTTTCTTAAAGTTAATGTAATTTTATGTCACAATATTTACCATTTTATTTTATTTGATTACCCAATGCCTGTCCATTCTTTTCTTTATGACTTTAGTCTAAATTCTCATAGGACCATGGTCTTATTTTTTAACTATTTTCCTATAATTTATTAAATATTTCAACAATTTTCTTTATGCATTGTTTGTCAATATATGGCAAAATAGGTAAATTTACGACTCTTCTGTAAAAGTCTTCGGCCCTCGGGCAGAGGGGACCTTCAACAGTGCAGACATCCGGATGCCCCTGCCATAAATAAATGGGATGCAAATAAATGGGGTAATATTGAACATCCACTGGTATTCCCTGCTGTAGTAAGATTTCTACGAGCTCCTTTCGCCGGGCAATAAGGTGTTCTCCCTTAAGAAGCACCGGGAAGGAGTACCATGCTCCGTGACTATCCTGGTTTTGAATGGGTAGTTGTAAGCCAGCTGTCTCTGCCAATGCAGCCAAATATTTTTCCGCCATTTCCTGACGACCAGCATGTACTTGCTCAATATCTATGAGTTGTTGCAACCCCATTTCTGCTTGCATACTGGTCATACGATAATTAAAGCCAATTTCCTGGGCTTCAAAGTGCCAGGGTCCTTCTTCTTTCACCAGTTCTGTCTTATCCCTTCTTATTCCGGTATCCCGGAATAATGTCAGCCAATGGTAGTACTCTGCCGAATCCGTTACCACCATACCACCCAATTCGGTATAGAGACCCTGTTTATGGGAAAAATCAAATACCGTTAGGGAACTCACTGTACCAATCTTTTTTCCCTTATAACTTGCCCCCAGGGCCTGGGAGGCATCTTCAATAATCACAATTTCTTTGCCTGCTGTAACTTTGGCAAGGGCATCCATGTCACAGGGTTGCCCGGCATAGTGGGTGGCAATCACAGCTCTGGTATTGGCAGTAATACGCCAGCGAACCGCTGCGGGGTCCAGCAAGCCGGTTTGGGCATTGACATCGGTGTAGATGGGCACACCATCCAGGTAACGAATGGCATGGGCCAACTCCGGGTGGACAAGGGGCGATAAAATAACTTCATCTTTGTGGCTGACTCCGGCGGCATAGAGGGCAGCATGGAAGGCAGCGGTGCTGTTGGAAACTGCCACTGCATATTTAGCACCTATGGTTTGGGCAAAGGCCTCTTCAAATTTCTCAACGGTTTTGCTTCTTGTTTCCATTGGTTAGACTCCTTTGTATATTTTTAACAGTCTTTATTATAAAATGTTATGGTTAGGATTAACAACCAGAACAAATAAAAAACCAGTCTTACTTGACTGGTTCAGTGTAACTAGGCAAATTTATCTACAACAATTCCGAGCATTTCTTTAAAATAGGCCACCATATTCAAAACCCTTTCCGGGGGGATTTCCCGAATGACAGAGTCATCTTTGGGATTGATGATTTTTACGATATACTCACCGCTTTTCTCATGCAACTTAAATCGAAGTTCTGTGTTATAGGTTTCCATGGTTTTATTGAGTTTATCAATGGCTTGCTCCGCTTGGCCTTTATTAACTTCACCCTGTTTATCCCCATATTCTGCAGATTTATTAAAACTATTATCCACTGCCCCCTGAGCTTCATCAACTCTTTTCACAGAGGTTTGCTCCTGCAAAGAAGACTGCTGAGGATAGTCCATTGGCATACCCTGCACTGCACCCAAACCGTCTATCACTTTTATCTCACCCCCTCTGTGCTATTTCTTGTTATCAATAAAATAACCGTTATTTTGTTTTCTTTGTGGGTAATAGGCTTGCTTAATAACTTTCCGGTTCGCTGCTTCCTTTAGTTTTTGTTTGACAAAAAGTTGAGCTTTAGATAAATCCTCTTTATGTTGAGTATCACAAGCCATAATCTGTTTGATCAGTTCTTTTATACCTGACTTTATATACTGTATCTGTTGGGATTCAGGAATATGAATCAAGGAGATTTGTTTATCAATTTCATCTACTTTATCCATCAGTTCCTGGCGTTTCGTCAGATGCTTATCCAGAGCATTTATCTCCTCGGCACTGATAAACTTTGTCATCTCCTTAGTGATCTCCAATATCTCCTGAACTATATTTTTTTTATTAAGATAGAGTTCTTCCAAAGCTTGTCGCTTATTATCCAACGGAAACACCTGTTTTCACTTGTTTAACGGCCTGGACCCAGGTATCTCTAATCTCTTCGGCAAACCCAGCTACTTCCTGTAAAATTTCTTTATCTTTCTTTAAGTTCCCTTCCACCAGCCTGCGGCTCATATAATCGTACATGAGTTCCAGGTTTTTCCCCACTTCCACACTGGTATCCAGGGTATTCATAAGGTGATCCAGTATATCCTGGGCATGGGTAATATTATTATGGGCTAACTGTATTTCTTTTTGTTCTATATGCCCCTGGGCCAGCTTTAAGTCCTTCACAAGCCTGTTATAAAGCATGGTGGTCAGTTCCTCTGGCCCGGCACTCATGATGGCATTCTGTTGATAATTTGAATAGGGGTTTTTGGCAATCATTCGCTTTTCCTCCATCCTTTTTCTTCTAATCATTAGGATGTTTTATACTTTCACAAGGTTCTATCATTTTTTTCGGTTGTTTTATGCTATTCTTGAGGCCACTTATGGTACATTAGAAATAAAACCTTTTCAGATACATCGTAAGGAGGCCTTTTGTCGTGGATCAGCCAGTTAAAATTCTTTTTAAAAATGGACTTCCAGGGTTTGAGACCCTGCGGTATTTCAGCATTAGCCGCGCCTTTGCAGAAACAGAGTTTTATTATTTACAATCCAATGAAGAAACAGAGATTTGTTTTCTCTGTATCAACCCTTTTCATTATACCAAGCATTATGAATTTGTTGTACCCCAACCAATTCAGGAGGAACTGGGGATTCAGCGGTTAGAGGATGTTGCTGTTTTTAATATCGTTACCATAAACGGCCAGTTGGATCAGGCCACAGTAAACCTGCAAGCCCCGCTGGTGATCAATGTTCCCCTGCGTAAAGGCATGCAAGTAGTTTTAAATGATCCCGCCTTAAACATTAAAGAGTCCCTCAAAAGTTTATTACAAGGGACGGTGGGAAAATAATGTTAATCCTATCCAGAAAAAAGAATGAGTCTATACATATCGGTGACAATATCATCATCACCGTGGTGGATATTGGCGGGGATAACATTAAAATTGGTATCGATGCCCCCAAAAATGTCCAAATTTTTCGTAGTGAACTATTAAAGGCCGTTGAACAGGAAAATAAAAATGCTGTCTCCTCCAAGTCGGTAATTCAAGATTTGGCTCAATTAATTAAAGGTGACGAAAAAAAACAAACGTAAGAAGAGATATCTTCTTACGTTTGTTTGTTATTATGCCCCTCCTCCGAATTGCTGCATTAGCCAGGAACTCTGTTGGTTTAACTTGTTGATGGCCGCTTCCATGGCTGAGAATTGCCGCCAATAACGGTCTTCAATTTGCTTTAAGCGGTCTTCCAAGTTGTCAATATCATCATTTACATTATCGATGCGCTTGCCAAGAAAACTGTCATCATCCGCTTTGTTACCGTTGGCACCGGCTTTCTCGATAATGGTGGAAATGCCGGAACTAACATGGTCGGAAAGTTTTTGTCCCACACCATCAACGCCGTCACCACTACCGGTAAATACATCCATAACACCCTGCAGATCATTCTGGATGGCCTTTTTCAAAGTATCTTCTTTAATCTCCAGCTTGCTGGAGAAATAGTCCGACGTGGTCACGATCCCTATTTTAGACAATTCACCCATGGTGCTTCTTAGTTTATCCCGAATATCCCGAAGTGTATTATCATTTCTCAACATACCACTACGGGCCTTTTCCTTCCACATGTCAATTTGGTTATCTGTCAGTTTCTCTTGTTGATCCTCTGTGAGTGGCCAGGTATAGTCTTTATAACGTTTTTCGTTAAGCTTGGTATCAAGGGTATCCATAAGTTTGTTGTATTCGTCAATAAAGGATTTAATGGAGTTGTATACCGCATCGTTATCTGTTTGAACCTGTATAATGGTGGTTGCAGCGGGATCCGCATTTTGTAGCCTATAGGTAACACCGTTTAGGGTGAATTCGTTGCTTTTATATTCCGTAATTTCCATGCCATCAATCACTACATCGGCATTGGTGCCATTTGATATCGCATTGACGGTTGGGGTCGCGGCATCCGTGAGCTTCAGTTGTTGTGCCAGGGTATTGTTGACCACTTCCAGCTTTTGGTCTTCACCGGTTTTATTGGTAAATAGGAAGAAACGATCCACTGTGCTATCATAGGAGGCCCGGACATCCCAGCTTTTTCCCCCGGCTACCTTTGCTGTTACTGCCTTTTCTGCACCCACTTCATTTGATGTAATGGTTAGTTCTCCAACATCTGTTTTGGTTAAGGTTGCTCCAGTGATAGCTAATGTACCATCATCTATATCGCTCTTAATAGCGTCAACAACGGCATCTCCCGTGGTAAGGCTGGCAATATCATATAATACATCGGCCTTCAGGGCGGACTTAGCAATGCTTTCCGATTCGTATTGAGAATTTGTACTGTCCCAGAGGGCAACTTTTTTATCTCCAATGGTTATGGTTAACCCCTCTGCCAAGGCACTGTCTGCGAGCTTTAGTTTTTGTACCTGGGCTTCTGTGGCAGTGGCCCGCTGGGTGGTATTTAGGGACACCCCGGCGGAGGAATGCTGATTAATTCTACCCACCAGGTCATAAATGCTTTCCGTTTGCGGGTCCATCTGGAAAATTACATCGTTAACCACAAAGTCCAGCGGATCTGTGTGTGCGGTGCCAAATTGGTCATTTAAGGTGGCCAAATTTTCTGTGGCACTTATCTTGGCACTGCTTGTTAAGGAAGCCCCTTCGGCCAGATTCTTAACGGTAATTCGGTGGGTTCCTTCATGGGCTAAGGAACTAGCCGTTGCCTTTACGGTATTTTCATTGGAGGAAGTAGCGTTTCTGGCTAAGTAGGTGGATTGCAATTTCATTTGAAAAACCTGATTATCTCGGAAACTTCGCAGGGTTGAATTGATGGTTCTATAGTCCTCTTGCTGCCATTCAAATATCTGCTTTTCTTGCTTTAATTTATCCATTTTCATATTCTGTATTTTCATTAAGTCTTTTACAATCTGGTCAATATCCATACCGGAGGCTAAGCCGCCGATTCTCATGTTAGAAGACATGGTTCTACCACCTTTCCGTGGACTTCTAATTTATATATCGGTGATTTGGTCATTTTCTTTAGTAATTTATAAGGTTATAATGGGCAATAGGGTTCTGTCCAGTTCACAGTGCCATATTTGAAAACTAGGAAGGAACTCCCCTTCTATAACCTCCAGGGCCCTCTCCCTGTTGTCCCGTTTATAGGCACTAACCAATGAATAAAAGCTCTCACTTAATTGCTCGGTTAAGGGTTCCAACTGTTCCGACAGCAACATCGGCAGCAGCGGTTGCAGTGCCCCTTCTATGGATAAAAAGGCCTGTGTTACATCTTCCATTAAAGGTAGAGTTTCCCCAAAGTATCCTTCAGCCAGCTTGTTTTTAATATGTACAATCCCTTCGTGGCAGGTTTCAGCCAGATCCACTATTCTTCTTATGACATCATAGTATTTTTGCATTTATGTCCTCTTTCCTTATATTTTGGATGAGATAAATTATACCATATCTCACCAACCAGCCTATAATTTGTATAGCGATAGGATGTCATCATTGGCATGCAGTGGATTATAATAGGTCTATTTTTTAGAATATTTTGCAATTTAGGTAGGGATTCTCTGCTTTAAAGAGAAATATTAGTAAAACTTGGCTTCCGCCCAAGTCTTTGACGCACCCTGAAGGGCACAAGCGGGTGGAGCCTAATCTTACTATTTTGGAGGTGATTCAATGAGTGACAATATAGCCACCCAAGCTCGCAACAAAGCAGGCGGCTATTACAAGGAAGGCTATAACTGCGCAGAAGCTATTTTTTTGGCCTTCCGGGAGTATTTGGCGCCTGAACTCAGTCCGGAACTGGTAAAACTAATAACAGGTTTCGGCAGCGGGGTGGGACATGCCGGGTGTTTGTGTGGTGCTTTATCAGGTTCGGTCATGGCCTTAAATATGGTTAAGGGTAGAACCTCTAACCAAGAAAAACGGGATGCAGCCTATGATACTGTCCGGCAATTTCATGATCGCTTTAGGGAACAGTTTGGTTCTACTGATTGCCGGGTTTTGAACCCTCATCCCCATGACACACCGGAACAATTAAAAAATTGCTTAAAAATTACCGGTGGTACTGCCAAGCTTTTGATGGAATTTCTCCAGGAAAAGAGTCTTTATAAAATGGCTGAATAAATAGAACTGCCCCCTGCCTGCTGGCACTGGGGCACTTTTCTTAGTCACATAGTAAAAAAAATTTACCGAAAAATTCAAAATATTTTGTATGTTGGGGAGTTCATTGGTAAAAGGAGGGTTTTTTAATGTCCATTCTTTTTTCACCTGCCCAAATAGGTACACTTCAGCTTCGTAACCGTATTATAATGACTCCTATGCATTTAGGGTACACTCCCAATGGAGAAGTCACTGATCAACTGATTGAGTTCTATCGAGTTCGGGCCCGCGGTGGTGCTGGCCTTATCGTGGTCGGCGGGTGCGGCATCGACCGGATCGGAAATGCCTACGGCATGACTCAACTTGATGATGATCGCTTCATTCCGGGCCTGCGCCGTTTGGCAGATGCAGTACAAGCAGAAGGTGCGAAAATCGTGGCACAGCTTTACCAAGCCGGGAGATACGCCCACTCTGCTTTAACCGGTCAGCCGGCAGTGGCTCCATCCCCTATCCCCTCCAAACTTACAGGTGAAACACCTGTGGAACTTACTGAAGAAAAAATAGCTGAAATTGTTGCCTCATTTGCAAAGGCAGCAAAAAGAGCCAAAACGGCAGGCTTTGACGGGGTTGAGATTATTGCCAGTGCCGGATACCTTATTTCCCAGTTCCTTTCCCCGCTTACCAATAAACGCACAGACCGTTATGGCGGAGACCTCCAGGCCCGCATGACTTTCGGACTCGAAGTGGTAGCCGCAGTACGAGAAGCTGTAGGTTCGGACTATCCCATTATCGTCCGGGTAGCAGGCAATGACTTTATGCCCGGCAGTCACACTAACACCGAGGCTCAGGTTTTCTGCCAAGCTATGGAAAAATCCGGGGTAAACGCTATTAATGTAACCGGTGGTTGGCATGAAACTCAAGTCCCTCAAATTACTATGAATGTTCCTCCCGGAGCCTATGCTTACCTGGCCTATGGAATTAAACAGGCTGTTTCTATTCCTGTTATCGCCTGTAACCGTATTAACACCCCTGACCTTGCAGAGGCAATTCTGCAAGAGGGTAAAGCCGACTTTATCGGCATGGCACGGTCGCTCATGGCTGATCCAGAACTGCCCAACAAAGCCATGAGTGGACATCCCGAACAAATTCGCCCGTGTATCGGATGTAACCAAGGGTGTTTAGACCACGTTTTTCGCATGAAACCGGTAAGCTGTCTGGTAAATGCAGAGGCAGGCCGGGAGGCTGAACTGTCACTAACCCCTACCTCCCAACCTGGTAAAATTCTAGTGATTGGGGCCGGTGCAGCTGGGCTGGAGTTTGCGCGGGTAGCCGCCCTCCGGGGACACAAGGTGACAATTTGGGAGGAAAGTGATCAGGCCGGGGGACAACTGATTTTGGCCGCAGCACCACCTGGACGCAAGGATTTCTTACACCTTAGAACCTATTTGGTTAATGCCTGCCGGGACCTTGGAGTAGAAATTCAGTATCATACTAAGGCCACCCCTGAGAACATTCTGTCTGCCGTTCAAGAAGGTAAATTCAATAGGGTAGTTATTGCAACCGGGGCCCACCCCATTACTCCTCCTATCCCAATTGAAGAAGGAGTAAAGGTCATTCAGGCCTGGGATGTACTAGCAGGTCGCAGCAAAGCCGGACAAAACATAATTATTGTTGGTGGTGGAGCCGTTGGGGTAGAAACAGCTCTATTACTGGCTGAATCCGGTACTCTGGATAATGAAACCTTACGTTTTCTCATGCTGCAGCAAGCAGAAACAGAAAAGGAACTCTATCGCTTGTTAATCCAGGGAACTAAAAAGATTACAGTTCTGGAGATGGCCAACGGAATCGGACGCGACATCGGTCCCAGTACTCGCTGGTCCATGCTGGCAGATTTAAAACGCCACCAGGTTAACTGTCTGGACGAAACCACCGTGCTGGAAATTCGCCGGGAAGGTGTTCTGGTGAAGAATGCCGGAACTCAAAAGATTCTACCGGCAGATACAGTAATCTTAGCCGTTGGCTCCCGTTCCCAAAATGAACTTTACCAAGCCCTGCAAGGTAAGGTGGAGTATTTGAGCATCATCGGGGACGCAATAAAACCCCGGAAAGTAATGGATGCAATCCACCAGGCTTATAATGAGGCGATTAAATATTAAAAATGGCTGAATAAATAGAACTGCCCCCTGCCTGCAATCTGGCACCGGGGCACTTTTCTTGGTTAAAATCGTTCCCCTTGGCTTGGCTTTAGAATTATCCAGAGATATAATTACCCTAGTGTGTAATGTCTTTTCCAAATGAGGGATGGTTATGTTCATTGAAGATCAATATTTACCAATTATTAAACAATATTTAGCAGAAAAAATTTCTCCTTATTTAATTATCCTATTTGGTTCAGGGGCTAAAGGAAACCTCAGAAAAAACAGTGATATTGATATTGCCTTTTTAAGTGACCACCACTTTAGTGACTATGAAATATTTATGTGTAGCCAGGGTCTTGCTGATAAGTTAGGAAGAGAAGTTGACCTGGTGGATTTAAAAAAAGCATCAACGGTTTTTCAAACCCAGGTAATCAGTACCGGAAAGATTATTTACAGCAAAGATGAAACGAAAAGGATGCAATTTTACATGCTTACTTTTAAAAAGTATGCTCGACTAAATGAAGAGCGTCAATGTATCTTTGATAAATTAGAAGAAAGAGGTAGCATCTATGATTAATGATGTGCTGGTAAATAAGTCACAGGTTATAAAACGTTGCCTGCAACGAATTAAGGAAGAATATAACGGGGACGTTCAAAATCTACAAAATTACACCAAACAGGACTCCATTATCTTAAATCTGCAACGGGCCTGTGAAGCTGCCATTGACTTAGCCATGCACATCGTTGCCGAAAAAAACCTCGGTATTCCCCAGAGTAGTCGACAAGCCTTTGAACTGCTCTGTCAGAATAATATAATTGAAGCAGAACTGGCCGAAAAATTAAAGGCAATGGTTGGTTTTCGTAACATAGCAGTACATGACTATCAGGCTGTGAACTTAAATATATTAGAGAAAATTATAGAATCTCATTTAGATGATTTTAAAATATTTACTAACAAATTATTGCAAATAAAATAATAATAAACTTCGTCAAAAAAATAAAACCTCTCAGGTAAGGTAGCCTAAGAAGGATGTAAAAAACTTTAACAAGGTACTATGCACCGTTTTAAACGTAAAAATCTATTTTGTTTCCCAGATGATCTGATTTAGCCTGGGGAATTGAATTCTCACCTTTCCCCAGCATCTGAGTTAAAAAGTTACCGTTCTCTTCAGCTGTATTCATTGCTTTCTTTAGAACAGCAACACCAACATCTTGCTGGATTTGAACATGATTTTTAATAATGGATAATGCAGCAATGTCCACTAACAAACACCTCCCTAAGTAATCTTTGTTGGTAAAACCCTAATGTAAGACCTCAGGTTCCTCTAGCTTTTCCAGGCTGCTGATTTCATTAACTAACTCGTTAACACGAAACTGGATATTT
Organism: Desulforamulus reducens MI-1; assembly: GCF_000016165.1. GTDB lineage: Bacteria > Bacillota > Desulfotomaculia > Desulfotomaculales > Desulfotomaculaceae > Desulfotomaculum > Desulfotomaculum reducens. Next base: position 2,641,662 of record NC_009253.1, read on the forward strand.
GCAATCTCTTCTTGTCCAATTTCCTTTCTGACTACCTGCTCAGCCAGGGCTTTCATTTCTCTAAGCTTATCCTCTATCATGTTCAGTATCTGAATCCTAAATTTTACCCTTTGCAATTCATCTTGCAATAATTCTTCTTTAGTCACTTACATCTATCCCATCTGCCCTAACCTTCTTACTTCATCCCATTTCGCTTTGTTGTCACCCACCGCAGGGATGAATTAAGCAATTATATCATATTTTTAATAATAAAAAGTATTCTTTAAATCATATTTACTGTCCAACAGGTGGTTTTGTTCTGTCAATACAACAATAATGAATTTTAGCCTATCATCTCCAGGTATGTTAACGCGAATACGGTACCTGGGACCCCCTTGGTAACCTTTTATTAAAAGTCGTGGGACTTTTTGATTGTTTGTTCAACTAATTTTCAAAACCGGATATAATATTAATAAAGTAAAACCGAGAGGTGAAAAAACATGAGCATAAACAAAATGTCATACAAAGGTCAAGTAGTTATACCAAAACAACTAAGAGAAAAGTATGGCTTAAAGCCAGAGCAAAACATTAAAATTACCGAAATAGACGGTCATATTGCCATAATACCGCTTTTGGACGATCCAATTAAAGATACCAGAGGAATCCTTAAAAAGACTCATCCAATGATAGTTTCATCGGCAGACGAATTAATTAAGGAATACCGCGAAGAAGAAAAGTCTCTGTAATCGCATAGAGAGGCTGGTTTTTAATCATGGAAAGCTATGTTTTTGATACTTACGCTGTGCTCGGTTATTTTTTGGACGAGCCATCTGCGGAGACCATTGCTGGAATACTTGAACTAGCAAAAAACAACCAAATTAGGTTGTATATGTCTTGGATCAATGTGGGGGAAGTATATTACATTATTCAACGAAGATACGACAGGAAAATAGCAATAGAATTGGTTGAGAATATAAAAGCATGGCCTATTGAACTAATAAAAGTATCCCATGAACAAGTAATTGTAGCTGGTGATATAAAGGCAAAGTATCCAATGTCTTTAGGAGATTCCTATGTAGCAGCACTAACAATACAAGTACGAGGGGTACTTTTAACTGCAGATAAAGAGTTTCAACAGCTAGAAAATCGCATTATCAAGATAAAATGGTTGAGAAAACACAGATAGGAAATTGTCTAATGATTTCTCGGGACAACTAAGGGTTAGTATGCCTAAATCCGTTACGTGAGGCTTGATCTAAGCCACGAATCTGTGCACGCACCTTGTTTAAGATAGCAAGGCCTGCAGCACCGTCACCACTTTGATAATTCTTAAGCTAGATGATAACTTTTCTAAAGCTTTTTGTGTTTGAGCACCATTGGCACTCAACTGACGATATGTGTTCTGCGAAGTTGAATTGTGGTTCCATATACGATACCATGAAACTTGGTAGGTGATTTCAATTGACCAAGTTTACCAAGCTATACTCACAAATTGTTAATAATCCCAAAGATGTTAAATTCGATGATTTGGATAAACTCCTCAGACACCACGGGTTCATGTGCCGTAAACCAGGCGGTGGCTCTAGTCACTATAATTACTATCATCTTGACTTGCCCGATGTCCTTACCATCCCCTATAACCGGCCTATTAAAGCCATCTATGTTAAACTGGCCATCAAAGCAATACAACAACTTAAAGAGCGGGGTGAATAAGTTGAAGAACCTAAATTATTATCTTAACCTAAATTACTCAATCAAACTTAAACAACTCTCCGAAGAAGAAGGCGGTGGCTGGTTTGCCGAGATACCTCTACTGCCAGGGTGTATGTCAGACGGTGAAACTGTCGAAGAAGCCATATCCAATCTAAATGATGCTAAGAAAGGCTGGATTGAAACTAGTTTGTCTTTGGGCCGTTCCATTCCTGAACCAGTATCTGATGATTTCTCCGGGCAATTAAGGGTTCGGATGCCTAAATCCTTACACAGGGCATTAACCGAAAAAGCTAAGGAGGAAAACGTAAGTTTAAATCAACTTATCATTTACCATCTGGCTCAGGGTATTAGTAAAAATACATCACTATAAGCCAAAGTAGAGGGTTGTACCTCTGCTTTTCTGTATATTTAGAATGAATCTTTCCAGGTTTTCTGTACCTGCCGTGAATTGGAATTTCAGGTGCAGGTAAGTATTGTCTGCAAGGTAGAAGACAAAATCCATGTGTCTTCCATTTGGGGTAGTTCGGTTTTCTCAACCCATTTGATGGGGACCGTATTTACATCGAAGACTTCCAGTGTCTGTTCAGCGAAGGTTTCAGTTAGGGATTTAAAGATGATATCATAGTTATGACGGCTAATAACTAGATCTTCCTTTGTCAAGGGTGTTTTCCCCTCCTTGATCTATTATATCATAGGGTGTTTTGATGATATTTCTTCGCTGGTAGGTTGTTTTTCACCTGCTTTCTACAATTTTTAAGGTTGCTGAATCATTCATATTCTTCATTAGTAGTTGGGTTTTCATGGACGCACAAAAAAAATAAACCTCTGTCGGCGAGGTGGCCTTGGAAGGGTTCGGAATATACTTTACCTCGTTAAGTTATTAACACAAGTAGGGACAGTCCCCTTTTGGGAAATTTCGGAAGGACGATTAGAAAAAGGGAAAGAGACCCTGGATAAACCAAGATCCCTTAGTTGTTGATAGCAAATTAACGAAGCAGTTGCAGTACGCCTTGAGGCTGTTGGTTGGCTTGTGCCAGCATAGCCTGAGCTGCCTGGGAGAGGATGTTGTTCTTGGTGAACTCCATCATTTCCTTAGCCATATCTACGTCACGGATACGGGATTCAGCAGCGGTTAAGTTTTCGCTGGAGGTACCCAGGTTGTTAATAGTGTGCTCCAGACGATTCTGGAAGGCTCCAAGCTTGGAACGTTCGGCAGAAACTGCCTCAATAGCATCGTTAATGACACTTACCGCTGCCGTGGCTTTTGTATGGGTAGAAACATCCAATGCAAATTCAACATTTTTATTGTCAGTTCCATTGGAAACATTTTCGAGTTTTACGTAATTAGCTACTGATCCATTCTTAGCTGTTACAGCACCCTCTGAAGTATCTCCACTCACTTTAAGGGCTTTAGCACGCATATCTTTAATATCGATAGAGAAGCTTTGAGCTGTATTTGCACCAATTTGCATTGTAGCCTTAAAATCAGCAGTTGCATCCTTACTTACATCAAGCTTTATAGTATTCCCAGCAAACCCAGTTGAAGCTGAAGTAACAACCAAGTTTACCGTTCCATCTGAGCTAAAGTTTTTACCTAGATTAACATCATTTACCAATTTAGCATTAAGATCCGATTGTAGCGCTAATAACTTATCCACAGTTTCTTTTGCTGTTAAGCCTTTAACATCGATAGCAAAATTAGTCTCTAACCCTGATTTGGCTGTTGCATCACTTGTATAATTTCCTAAAGAGCTATCATAAAAGCCAATTTTTTGATCACCTATTGTAATAATTGAACCCTCAGTAGGTGTTCCATCAAAGTTAAAACTGCCTGTTGCAGCTGCGGTTGCAGTAATATCTGTAACACTGGCTCTAGTGCTACCTGAGAATGCACCATCAGCATTTGCGGTAAGAGTAAGTACACCAGCAGCATTGGAAAGTGTGTAGCCATTTATTCCACTTGCGCCCACCTGGTTAACCACTGCTGTTGCCATGTCTGTAGCATTTGCTGCACTAGCTACATCGACTACAAAATCAGCCTGTAATGCAGCTTTTGCTTCAACAGAATTAGCGTAGGTAGTATTTCCACTATCCCAAAATGCAATTTTCTTATCAGCCAATGTGATGAAAGAACCCTCTTGAGCAACGTTAGTAAAGGTAATCACACCTGTTGCAGCAACACCTGTAACACCAGCTACACCAACACCGTTACTTTGTTGAGCAGTAGCACCAACGTTACCAAAGGATGCGTTGGTTGAAGTCTCTGCAAATTCAAAAGCATTGTTTGTAGCACCTTGAGCTAGCGTACCTGTTGCCTTTAAACCTGTACCTTCAGCAGAAAACGAAATGTCCGCAATTGGACTTCCACCTACTGCAGCTGCAGCATTAAAAGCAGCTACTAAACCGTCCCTTAATTTTGTAGCATCGGCAATATCTGCGGTATTAATATCCAAGGTAACAGCATTTCCGGCTGTAGAAGAAAGGTTACCAGTTGTAACCGCACCGACTTTTAGAGTTACTGTCACTCCACCAAATGTAAATGTCTCTGTATCAGCAACACCCGCACCTACATTGATTGCCCCTGAATCCCAAACTGCGGCTACAGCATCAGTACCATTCACACCACCTGTTACGGAAGCATTAGTAGCAGCTGCTGCTGATCCACCTGTAAGTGCAACACCGGATTTGGTAGCATTTGCTGTAATCTGACGTCCGCCATTCAGTAATTTCTGTGTGTTAAATTCGGTGGTGTTACCAATACGGTTAATCTCTGAGGTTAGCTGGTTAATTTCCTTTTGAATTTCATCGCGGTCAACGTTTACGTTGGTATCGTTAGCAGCCTGGTTTGCTAGTTCACGCATACGCTGCAGAATACTGTGGGTCTCATTCAGTGCGCCTTCAGCAGTTTGGATCATGGAAATACCATCTTGAGCGTTACGACTAGCTTGATCTAAGCCTCGGATCTGAGCACGCATCTTTTCAGAGATAGCTAAACCAGCAGCATCATCGCCGGCACGGTTAATGCGCAGACCAGATGATAATTTCTCTAAAGCTTTGCTTCCATTATCGCCATTGATACTTAACTGACGATATGTGTTAAGGGCTGCAATATTATGGTTAATTCTCATTATTAAACCCTCCTTGAATTTTACGGTAAGCTTCCGTTCTTACCTTGTTTTAGTGGCTATAAGCTTAATGGCTGCTAATTAGCAGCCGGGCAGTTTTCCCCTGCCAACTCCAGTAATTCAGTACGGACAATATCCATACTGTTGGGGGCTTGGATGCCCAGTTTTACGGTATTGCCGATGACCTCCAGGACCACCACTTTGACTTCCTTATTAATAACAACGGACTGGTTTTCCTTACGGGTTAATACCAGCACTATTAATCACCATCCCTTGTGATTTTGTTGACCACCCTCTTTCGTGAACACCCACAATCCTTTGTGGTTTTACCAACCACAGCATTGTTGCTGCAATTTGTTGTTAACGTTGGTGTGTCATTGTATTAATGCTTCATTTTGTAGCATTTGTTTATATGATCGGTTGCTTTTAACCAGACTTTAGTCTATGGGTTAAAAGTTTTTGCTGAGTCTGTATAAGTTGAAAGCATTAGACGAACAATAATGCTACGTTTTGTTGCAATGTGTCGTTATTAATCGAAACTTCGATGTATAATTTATCTAGCATTGATTGTTAATTATGAGGTGAGCTATGTTTGCAAAACGGTTGATTGAGTTACGAACACGGGAAAAGCTGACACAAAAAGAGCTGGCGGCCAAGTTAAACCTGGGACGAGGGGCCCTGTCTCTTTATGAAATCGGACAGAGAGAACCAGATTTGCAGACCGTGAAAAATATGGCAGATTATTTCAATGTTAGTGCGGACTATTTGTTGGGCAGAACAAAGGTAATGTCCGGTAATGAAAGGGTTCAGTTAGATCCACTTTATGTGGATATGATCAGAGCCTGGGAAAACAAAAAAGGAACCCCTGAACAAATGAAAGAGGCTCTGGAAATTAACCACGGTTACATTGAACTTATCAAAGAATGGGAAAAAGAAGGTATGAGTCCAAATAAAGTTAAGGAAATATGGAATAAGATGTTGGAGGTAAAATCCCTGTTGGATTCGCCAAAGAAAAAATAAGGAATTTTAATTGTCTGTTGTATGTATTGGAATAATTTATTTTTTAGGTAAATGCTCTTGTTTGTAGGTTCCTTGCAGAAAAAATTGGGCCAAACGAAAGCCTTGAAGCAAACCTTCCCGAAAGGTAGCATTCATGGACAGGGCATTTAAGTTACCAGTGATCTCCTCAAAGGAATAAAAGATTTCCTCAATATGAGGGTGTCCATGTTCCTTTAATGTTTGGTTAACCTCTTGCAGTTGATTTTTTAGCCGGTTATAGGTTTCCAACTCCGATTGGTTTAAAAAGGCTTCAAGATTGGTTCCATTGTCAAACTTAATTTGATCCACCGGGTTGTCCTGCAAAGATGTCGGAAGTTTTTTGTCTCTATTCAGTGCATTAATAAACATCTCAATATCCGCTATTTGCATTTTTTCAAGCCTGGGTACCAATTGAGCCAGGCCTTCCCCCTTTCTGTACCTGGTTAACTCCACAAGACCTTTGCCTCAATGCAATGGGACTTTTGTCTTATTATTGATAATTTTCACTATTCGACAATTGGATGCTTATTCCTTGTTATTTAAAGCATAATTATTAGAAAATATTAGTAGACCCTGATGCTTATGGCATAGGGTCTTTTCTCAGCAAGTCAGAAAGTATAAAACTTTCCGACTTGCATAAGGGCAAACTAAGGCTCTGCCGGCGTCTAAAAGACTTGGCGGAGCCAAGTTTTTCTAATTGGAATCTACTGTTGTCATTGCAACATAATTGTTGTCGTGATTTAAAGCAATAAAAAGAGACCCTAGAAGGTCTAAGGTCTCTCTGTATAGTTGATGAATTAACGTAGCAGTTGCAGTACACCCTGGGGCTGCTGGTTGGCTTGGGCCAGCATAGCCTGGGCTGCCTGGGAGAGGATGTTGTTCTTGGTGAACTCCATCATTTCCTTAGCCATATCTACGTCACGGATACGTGATTCAGCGGCGGTCAAGTTTTCGGAAGAAGTGTTTAGGTTGTTAATGGTGTGCTCTAAGCGGTTTTGTACAGCACCCAATTTGGATCTCTCGGAAGAAACATTCTTGATAGCAGAGTCAAGTGAAGTCAGAGCTGTAGAAGCACCCCCAGCAGTAGAAATATCAACGCCGGAAATTCCAAGAGCAGCTGAACGCATATCACCGATTCCAAAAGTAATGGTTTGACTACGATTTGCGCCAATCTGGAAGGTCATTCCACCATTACCTGCAGCTTCTGTTTGAGCAGAACTTAAACCTAAATCTGAAACAGCGGTCTGTCCAGTCAGATCTTTTAAATTGATCGAACCACTTGGGCTATTAATTTCAAAGCGCCCATCATCAGTAACAGTAACGGTAACTGCTTCAACATAACCTTCCTGACCTGCAGTTTTAGCTGTGCCAGTATTGTAGGTATTAATTGCGGCATTAATTTGAGTTTGAAGGGCAGTTGCTGCGCTAGCCATGGTATCTCCATTGTTTACAGTTAAGGCACCAGATTGTCCAATTAAGGTATCACCAAGGTACACATCAAATTTTTGCGCAGCAATATTTGTACCATTATATTTATCTGTACCAAGGTTAGCTGCAGCGGATACTGCTCCATCAGTTTGCGAGAGTAGCTTTGCTCCTACAGATGTACCAGCTGCAATAGTTGTTACAGTTACCTCAGATTTGGTACCTTGTGTACCACTTTGTAGAACCATTTTATTAGTACCATCAAGGTAACCAGAAATGTGAGTAACGTTCTTTCCAGAATTATCAATTGCTGTATTAATAGCATTAATAATGGTATCCTTCGCTTTATTAAGCGTGGTTGCATCTGCACTTGATAAGTTGGAATTAAGTAACGATTTTTCCTCTGTGGTTAACAAAGTATCCCAGTTTACGTCAATTTTTTGTCCATCAATTGTTAAAGTATCAGTACCAAAAGTTAAATTTGCACCCGACCAGTCACCTTTCAGAGCATTAGCGCCTGTCATTGTTGCAGCTGTAAGCTTACCTACAACTCCACCTATCGTTGTATTGGCACCAACTGCCGCCCCTGCAGCGCCTTTTAAAGAACCGTTTAACAACTTCTGAGTGTTAAATTCTGTAGTATTACCAATGCGGTCAATTTCACTCTTTAACTGTGTTACTTCATCCTGTAGGGCTTTACGGTCATCGGCAGTGTTGGTACCGTTAACAGACTGGTCAGCCAATTCGCGCATACGCTGCAGAATGCTATGTGTTTCATTTAAAGCACCTTCAGCCGTTTGAATCATAGAGATACCATCCTGAGCGTTACGAGCCGCTTGATCCAGTCCACGGATTTGGCCACGCATTTTCTCAGAAATTGCCAGACCAGCAGCATCGTCACCGGCACGGTTGATGCGGAGACCGGAAGAAAGTTTCTCCAGGGCTTTGTTGGTTTGAATACCATTGTTACTTAACTGACGATAGGTGTTAAGGGCTGCAATATTGTGGTTAATTCTCATTGTGTTATTCCTCCCTGAATGTTTATACTCGCACGCATCCTTACGTTTGAGTTAAGCTTTGGTTGTCCCGGTCGGCCGCCCGGGGTTACCTTCTAATTCATATTTCGGTAACTTCTTCCGATGGTTTAGCCATTGCATCATACTGCAGCACTTTATGCTATTTTGTATTTTCGTTTTCATTTTGTTGCTTTGCACCAAATAAAATAGCACCCTGTAAAGCGGGTGCTAGGCGTAACCATCCAACTGGACCCCTTTGGCATCTTCCAGATGGGCAGCCAGTTGGTCCAATTCATCATATTCAATTTCCTTCTCTTGGCCCGTTCGTTTATCCTTTAATACCATTCTAAGCCTGGGCGGCAGTTCCTTGATGACAATTTGGATAGGGTAGTTCAGGGCTTCGACCAGGTGATTAAGGCGTTCCACAGCCCGGTTTAGTTCTTTTTTTAGCTGATTTTGATCCCGTCCCTGGGCTTGCATGAGGGTTTCCTCAACTCCGGCCTTGGGCTTTACGGTGGGTTCCAGGGATCGCATCATATCACTCATGATAATGGATTGCAGACCACCGGCGCCGATTTTCATTTATATCACCTCTTTGTCGGTGTCTAATTTCTTAGAGGTGCCAGGCACACGCTCGTATGGTAGTGATTTCTCTGATACAAAGATTTCTGTCGGCGTGAGCCAGGCACCTAGGACTTTGGTCATCTCACCTTAATAAAAACAACGTTCAGACAGCTTCTTTTTATGCAGTGCCTGAACGTTTGTTGAGTATTTATTTTAAGTATTGTAATAGGCTGGTATTCAGTAGATTGGAGGCTGTCATTAAGGATGCCTGGTGTACAAGCTGGTTCTGGGCCACTTCAATGGTTAATTTGGTAATATCAGCCCCTTGAACATCAACTAGAATACTTTTCAATTTAATTTCCTGGTCATCCAATTGATCCTGCACTGCCTCCAGGTGGCGGGTTCTGGCCCCTACTCCGACACGTTGCTTCAGCATATCGTCATGGGCATTTTCCAAGTCTTTTAGGGAATCAGTTACTGCTTGGGAATCATTGTTTCTTAAATTCGTCACTAACTTACTAAGAACCTCAAAGGGTCCGCCTACAACTTTGGTCATTTTTTGCCCGGGGTTCATGGGGTCATCCAGCTGATTGGCAGGATTTGTGGAGCTGGCTAATTTACCAAAGACCCCGTTTATAACACTGCGTTCGCCGCCAAAGAAAGTGGTATGCCCCTGTTTGGTGCTGTCCAGTGGATCACTGGATAGCACTTTAAAGGCCGTGGCGTCGTTATTAGCTTGTAGTACAATATGACCTTTGCCATCATCATCGACAGCGATGGTTTGTGTACCAAAGTTATCATCTAAGGCCTGCTGCATGGCATTTTTTATATCATCAAACTTACGGAAGCCCGGTGATATATAACCGCTTAAATCAATTTCTTTAACGTTATTCTCATCTAAGGCCACTTTAAAGGTCATGTCCTCGGCCTTTAGCACTTTGCCCTGGCTGAGGTCCACAGTGCCGGTAATGTAATTATCCGCTACCCCGGCAGCAACTACCTCATAGCTGTAACCAAAAATAATTTCCCGACTGACCAGGTTGGTATCTCCCCGGTAATAGATTTCGCCGCTGTCAGGGTCCCGATAGAAGGGTGGTTGACCGTTTTTCCGACCGGCAAATAAATATTTGCCCCCTAAGGCACTGTTAGCCATATCCACCATGGCGTCGATTTGCCGATCAATTTGCTCGGCAATGGCATTCCGATCTTCCGGTGTTAAAGTACCGTTGGCACCCTTATTAGCCTCTACCTTTGCATCCTGCAGAAGCTTCCCCATTGTATCCAGGGCCGAGTCGCTCTGGTTCAGGTAGGCCAAACCGTCCTTAATGTTACGGGAATATTGCTCGTTGCTGATCAAAGTAGCATTGACGGACATCAGATAACTTATTTGGCTGGGGCTATCTGATGGCCTGTTAATAGTTTTACCAGTGGAAGATTGCTCTTGATACTTGGCAGCTCTCTGTAAATTGTTTTGTATATAGTTGCGCAGGTTATTACCTAAAAGACTTGTAGATACTCGTAACACTGACCATCACCCCTTTACCTTATGCGGTTGATTAGGTAATCCAGCATTTCATCCTGCATGGAAATCATGCGGGCACAGGCCTGGTAGCCATACTGGTATTGAATTACTTTAGTTAGTTCTTCATCTATGGAAACGCCAGAAACAGATTGCCGAAGGGCCTCAATTTGTTGGCCGATGGCCTGCTGGTTCTCCAACATATTGTCGTGGTGGTCCGCCGCAGCACCCACCTGAGCAACAATGCCTTGGAAAAAATTTTCAAAGGTAGTATCCAAAACATAGGCATCCTTTGGCTGACCAAAGAGATAGCTTAGACCAATATTGGAACCAGTGGCCTGCACCTTTAGGGTTCCTTCGCCGTTATTGGCCGATAATACAATGTGTCCTAAGCCATCGTCCCCCACCGTAAACTCCCCTTTACCAAATTTTTGGTCCAGGGCCTTTTGCATAGCAGCTTTTATTTCGCCAAAGTTTCTGTATCCCAGGGCCAATTCCCCATCCAGATAGAGGTCAATTTCCTGTTTATTGCCACCGGGTCCTTCCACAGTAAAGCGAGTTTGGGACAGATCTGTAAAGGTTCTGCCGTTCCGTACATCTTCATCTCCGGTTAGGGTCCGAATGGGGGTACTGCGAAGCTGAGCCACGGCCAGAGCATTTTCGCCGATGATAACCTCAGGATTATTTTTTATCTCATCGCCCAGAGAAATATCTGCAGCCCCGTTGCCGGTAAAGAAGCTAAAGGGTTTCGTAATTTTCGCCGGACCCGGTAGGCCAGACTTTTCATTGACTCGATCGATAATGGATTTTGCTAACAAATCCAACTTATTTGAAACAGACAGGTTCTCTAACCTAGCTGATTCTTGGCCTAAAATACTTCCCCTGCCAGCTCCTTCTGGTGCGGTGTTAAAGTAGTCGGCCATGGTGGTAAGGTTGATAACATCCTTCCCATCCACTGCCAGATGATTTTCATTGCCATCTTTTCCGGCATAGGGAACTAGAGAGAGTTTTGAAGTAATAACCTTGCCATTGACATCATTTTTTACCAGCAATCCAGAGGTTTCAATAAAGCGAACTTCGATGCCTCCGTTGTCCTGGGTGTCTACACTGATGTGGCCAAATTTAGCCAACTCATCCAGCAGTTTATCTCGCTCATCCAGCAGATCGTTTGGCTGGGCCCCGTTGCCAATCACGTTAATAATGGTGTTGGACAGTTCGGCAATACGAGTTGTTAAGTGGTTCACTTGATCCACTTGATACTGTAAGGAACTGTTGACTGTTTTATCAATGTTGGAAAGTTGATTGTGCATTTGCCGGAAGATGGTGGCCAATTCGTCACCGGTTTCCTTTACGGCCTTTTTAACCCCTGGGTCCTGGGGCGAGTTATTTAGGTTTTGCCAATCATTGAAGAAGTTCAGTAGGGTTAATTGCAATCCCCTGCCGTCCGGTTCCAGAAAAACTGTTTCTGTCCTTTTGGCCATATCCAGCTTTTTTTCCCAGTACCCTTCGAAGCTACCGGAATTGCGCATTTGAACGTCCAGATAGTAGTCCCGGATGCGTCTAACTTCTTTTACGTCAGCACCTGTACCCAGTTGGCCGGGGGTCATTGCTGTTAAATAGTCCGGCCGAGTCCAGGGGGTAGAGGGAGAAATAACCGCTTCCTGCCTGGAATAGCCGGGTGTATTGGCATTGGTAATATTATGCCCTGTGACATCCATGGCTTTACGATATACCTGGGTGCCCCGTTTTGCAATTTCTAAGCCGAACCATGTACTGGTCATTGTATACCACCTTTTTAGCTGTCAGCCATCAGCTGTCAGCCATCAGTTATCTGCTTCTTCGACGGTGCCAGGCGCACGCTCGTTTGAGAGCGATTGCTTGGTGCTTGGGATTTGTAACGGCGTGAGCCAGGCACCTAGGTTTAGGTTTCCTAGTTGTTAATTTCTTCAACTAGATCGTTTTGTTAAGAATTGAGGTAGACGGTTTATTACCGGATGTTTGGCCTGTTGGGTTGTAGGTAGATTTAGCAGGCCTCATGGTATTTAGCAGGACTTCATTAAAATGCAGGGCTTGCTTTGTTAGGACATTGTTAATCTCAACTATTTTTTGAATGGCTTCGGTTGTATCGGTGAGACTCTGGGCTACTTTATTTAAATCCTGTACTAGATGTACTGGTGCATGTTGTAGGGTCTTGTTTAGAGTGCTTCCCTTGGGTAACTGAAGCCTTTCCTCCAGGGAGGCTTGGATGGCCTCACGCTGGGTATCAAAGGTTCTCACCTGTTTGGAAATCGGGTCCAGTTCCTTGAGAACCTCTTTAATGGTGGTCATGTCGTTGGCCCGCAGGGCTTGGTTGTGGGCCTCGGTGGCCCGCAACATGGCTGTAAGATTTTCATTCAATTCAGTCAATACCTGTAATAGGCTAAAAAATAAAGACTCCATCTGCACCATCCTTTAAATCTCTTTGTCCAGGAGCCTCTCTTGTAAAATTCCATCTGCAATTTTATGGGCATCCGGCTTGTAGGTGCCGGCCTGAATTTCTTTTTTGAGCTTATTCACTATGTCTTCCCGTACCTCAGGCAGTTCCTTCAAGGTATTTTCGATTTCTTTCTTAAACTTTGCCTCATGGGAAAGCTGCACGGAATCGGCTGCTGGCTGGCTAGCTTTATTGGATTTATTTTTATCCACTTTATTTTGCTGGTAGGCCTTGAATACTTCACCGGTTGGTTTGTAGCCGTTAATTTTCATAGCGATCACCCTGTTCTTCTCTCTTCTACTTTTGTATTCGGCAGTTCAAGACCTTAACTTTATATTAAACATCAAAAAAAGCTTGGATTTCCTGGGCAATCTGTGGTAAGGGTACCATTTTACCCGCAGCCCCAATATCGTAGGCTGCCTTGGGCATGCCATAAACCACACAGGTACTTTCGTGCTCAGCGATGGTAGGGCCACCCTGTTCTTTGATGGCCAGCATCCCTCTGGCACCGTCTCGTCCCATCCCAGTTAATAGTACGGCTAGGGTTCGGCAACCATAGACTTCGGCGGCAGATTTCATCACCCAATCCACCGAAGGGCGGAAACCCCCGGGAGCCAAAGGAGCCCCTTGATTACTCAGGGCAACGGTGGAGCCGTTGCCTTTGGCCTTAAAGTTTAAGTCGTAGCCCGCCGGGGCAACCAGTACCTGGCCTGCTTTTATTGCATCACCCTCTGCGGCATGACGTACCGAGATGGCACTTTTCTTATCCAAATGCTCTGCCATGGATTTGGAAAAACCCACTGGAATATGTTGAACCACCACAACCCCGGCGGGTAAATTGGCAGGCAGGTAGGGAATGATTTGCTGCAGGGCTGCGGGGCCACCGGTGGAGCAGCCAATGACCACTAGATCAATTTTGCCGCAATAGGGCTGCCTTCGAACCTGGGTCTGGGGCTTCGCTTTAGCTGACCCAGGGGCGGCTGTTGTGGCTGGCTTAGGCCGAGCCAGCGGTGCCGGCGGCGGTGTTAGGGTGGTTCGCACCCTGCGCAGGGAAACCCTGGCCGCTACCTTTACTTTGGTCTTGAGATCCTCCACCATCCTTGGTAATTCAGCGGAGGAAGTGGGTTTTGCCACAAAATCTACTGCCCCGGCGGACAGGGCATCCATGGTGGCCCGGGCACCCTCATGGGTATGGGCACTGAGCATCACCGCTGGTGTAGGAAAATCCACCATCAAGCGGCGCAGGGTGGCAATACCGTCCAACCTGGGCATCTCCACATCCATGGTTACCACATCGGGCCGCAGGGCCTTAATTTGTTGTAGGGCCTCCAGTCCATCCGCAGCGGTGCCAATGACTTTTATTCCTTTGTCTTCCTCCAATAGGCGGCTAATCAGCCGCCTCATCAGGGAGGAATCGTCCACCACCAGGACTTTAACCGGCAGCATAGGCTACCTCCTCAGCCCCGAGATCCTTTACCAGACCTCTCACATCCACAATGAGGGCCACTTTGCCATCACCTAGGATGCAGGCACCGGAGAGACCCTGTACTTGCCCCAGGTAATCGCCCAGGGACTTAATGACAATTTCCTGTTCTCCCAACAATTTATCAACAACCACCGCAATCTTTTTGTCACCGGAACCCAGAATTACCACATACATCTTGCTGGATTCTTCACACTCAGCACAATTGAACAGACGACCCATGCGAGCCAGTGGTAGAATTTTATCTCGCACCACAATCACTTCGTTGTTGCCAATGCGGCGAATTTCTTGATCGGTGATACGAATGGTTTCGGATACGTTGGTTAAGGGGAAAGCATATACCTGGTTGCCCAGGGTTACCATGAGGGCCCGGATAATGGCTAGGGTTAAGGGTAAACGAATGGTGATGGTGGTACCGGCACCCAGTTTGGTATCCAATTCCACCGTACCATTAATTTGCTCAATGGCAGTGTTTACCACATCCATGCCCACGCCTCGACCAGACAAGTCGCTGACTTCATTATTCTTGGTGGAAAAACCCGCCTTGAAGATCAATTGCAGGGCATCTCGATCACTCATACGGTCAGCGGTTTCCCGATCCACAAAGCCCATTTCCACAGCCTTGTTGCGGATCTTATTGGCATCCATGCCCCGACCATCGTCTTTTACGGTGATAACAATATGGCTTTCTGCATAGGAAGCCTTTAGCAATAGAGTTCCCACTCTATTCTTTCCTGCAGCCTGACGTTCTGCCGGTAATTCTATGCCGTGGTCAATGGAATTTCGAATTAGGTGGATGATGGGATCACCAATAACTTCAATTACATTACGGTCCAGTTCGGTTTCCTTACCTTCCACCACAAAGTCGATTTCTTTGCCCAGTTTTTGGGCGGTGTCCCGTACCATGCGGGGAAAACGGTTAAATAGCTGTGCCACTGGCAGCATGCGGGCTTTCATAATTTGTTCCTGCAGATCGCCGGTTACCTGACCCAGGTGGTTGGAAATTTCATTAATGGCTTCCACCATTTCATCGGAACCAAAACGGGACTCAAAGATTTCTGCAAAACGATTGAGTCGGGTACGGTCGATGACCAACTCCCCCACCAAATTCATTAGATTATCCAGTTTGGTAACATCCACCCGAACGGTTTTAACGGTCTTTCTCTCGGTGGTCTCCAGCTTGACTGCATTGTTCTCCTGTTCCACCGGGCGGTTTATCGTGGTGGTTGTCTGAGCTTTCGGTTGCTCAATCACTGCTTCGATACTGTTCAGCAGCACAGGTTGAACCTCTGCTTCGGTAACCTCGGAGATGGTAACCATAAGATTTTTAATTTGGTCTTGATCTTCCTTAGTAATTAGCAACACCTGGAAACTGATGTCGTACTTACCCTCCTGAATATCCTCGGCAGAGGGCTCACTTTTAATGATTTCACCCACCTGCTGCAGGGTTTCAAAGACCAAAAAGGCCCTAACATTTTTCATTTGACAGTCCCGATCAATATCGATGGCAATGCGATAGCATTGGAAGCCCCTTAACTCGGCTTCTCTAATTACATTTTCTTCCACATCACCAATTTCCAGCCATTGTCGTACAGTGGCGGCTGCTTTAACAGAAGCTACAGGGTTTTCCTTCGGTGGTTCGGGTATCTCGGGCGCTGCATCGCCCCCGGTTACAAAGGCTTTAATTTTCTCTACCACTACAGAAGTATCCACAGCGGGACCTTCCCCTGTTACTTCCTCCTTTAATGCCTTTAGGGTATCCAGGGCTTCGAAGAGTACATTGATCATCTCCGAGGTTACATGAATTTCTCCATGACGGATTTTATCAAAGAGGTTTTCCATTTCGTGGGTAAGGCTGGCCATGTTCTGGTAACCCATAATACCCGAAGAACCCTTTACGGTGTGGGCAGCTCGAAAAATCTCTTGGATAATGTCAGGATTACTCTCATCCCGCTCCAAAGCCAGCAAACCATCGTTAATCACTTGAATTTTCTCTTCAAGCTCATCTATAAATACACCAATTTCCAGATCTGAAAACATGTTTATACCTCCTAGGCCTGGGCAGCACCCATATTTGCCTGCAGTAATTGATCCTTTTCTTCATCCAGCAGAATCCTATTTTGATCCAGAAGAATAATCAGCCTTTCTTCCAGAATTGCAATTCCTCTGATATAGGCTGCATCAATGCCGTTGACCACCGGCGGCGGGGGTTCGATACTGTTGACAGGGATGCGGAGAACCTCCTGCACGGAATCAACAATAATACCGATGGTTTGCCCGGAAACTTCCACAATAATGATACGGCTGTTTTGGGTACGTTCATTTTGTCCCAGGCCAAAGCGGTTGCCCAAATCGATCACTGGAATAATACGACCTCGCAGGTTGATAACACCCTCAACAAATTGAGGGGCCCGGGGGATTTTGGTTATGCTTTCCATACGAATAATTTCATAGACGGAATTAATATCAACACCATAAACCTGCTCCATTAATTGAAAAACAACAATTTGTTCTTCCTGATTGCTTTGATTAAAGTTTGTCATGTGGATCACTCCTTCTTACTGGTTGGAGAAAGGGTATTTATTTCTTGCATTGCTTCGGGTTCCACTTCCTGATATTTCGTGCGAAGAACAATAATATCTACCCGGCGGTTTTGTTGCCGGTTAGCATCTGAATCATTGGCCCTTCTTGGCCGGTATTCCCCATAACCAGTGGCAGAAAGCCGGTCTGGAGGAATGTGACTGAAATTGATCAGCCGGTGCACCACACTGGCAGAGCGGGCTAGGGAAAGTTCCCAGTTGGATGGGAATTTATTGGTTTGGATAGGCAAATTATCGGTGTGCCCTTCTACTCTTATGTAATTGGGGGTTTGGCTAAGAATGGCTCCCACCTTATCCACAATCCCTTGGGAGTGGGGCACTAGATCCGCCACCCCCAGGGGGAACAGCACCACATCCTGAAAGCTAACCACAACGCCTCTTTCCTCAATGGCTACGGTTACTTTACCGGATAGACCGTTTTTATCCACATACTCTTGAATCTGTTTTTTAATTTTTTCCATCTTCTGCTGTTCAATTTGTTCCATGGCGGTGTCCAATTCCTTACTTTCACTGGCACCGGGAACCATCGACGGGCCCCCGCTTTCCATGATGCTTTGACTCCCACCCATGGTCTTGGCCAAGGACGAAGCAATGGCATGGTATTTATTGGCATCCACTTTACTAAGAGTATACATGACCACAAAAAAGATTAATAGTAGGGTAATTAAATCGGAGTAGGTAATCAGCCAACGTTCGTTATTTTCCTTTTCTGGTTCTTGTCCCCTTTTCCTCATTATACCTCACCTTCATCAGCCTGGGGCTGCTTACTTTCTCCTGGTTTGATGAAGGCATTTAGCCTTTCACGGATAATGGTCGGGTTGTAGCCGGCCTGCAGGGCTAGAATACCCTCAATCATCATTTCCCTTAATACCAGTTCCTTTTTACTTAGATTCTTTAGTTTAGCGCCAATGGGTAACCAAAAAACATTGGCAGAACCCACCCCATACAGGGTGGCGATAAAGGCCATGGCAATGGCAGGACCGAGACTGTCCGGATCTGACAGATTTCCTAAGACGTGTACTAAACCCATAACCGTACCAATAATTCCCATGGTGGGAGCATAACCACCGGCTCCTTCAAAGATGTGAACCCCCACCTGATGTCTTTCATAGGCTGAGTAAACCTCGGTTTCCAAAATGCTGCGTACCATTTCCGGGTCGGTGCCGTCCACCACCAATTGCATGGCCTTACGAAGAAAGGGATCTTCAATGGTATCCAACTGGCTATCGAGATAAAGCAACCCTTCCCGACGGGCCTTTTCTGCCAGTTCAACAATTAAGTTAATGGTTTCGCTAAAATCCGGTACTTTTTTTGTCATTGCTGTCTTAAGTAATATGGGTACTGAAAGAACTTCCTTGGTAGAAAAGGCAACCACCGTTGCACCCAGGGTGCCACCCACCACAATAATAAAGGCAGTGGGTGCCAGCAAAGCACTAACATGTCCTCCTTCTAAAAGAAAGCCAGAAATTAAACAAACTGCAGCAAACAAAATCCCCGCAGGGGTCATAATTTCCAAAGAAGTCACATCCTCCAATCTGATATAGATGATTATCTAAAATTTACGACTTTTCCCCTCTAAAATCCTGCATTAAAAGGTTTTTTAAACAAATTGTATTTTATATTTAATAATTCCTGTATTCTAGATATTAAAATTTAACCTCCTTCATTCGTATAATATAATAATTATATTAAAACTAGTTGCAATAAACATGGAAGGGGCTGGTATTGTGAGAATTACCCTTGTACCCACTGTCAGGGAGATAGAAAAGGATGTCCTTCTTAATAAATCGGCTGTCATGTTTGATATCTTAAGAGCCAGCAGTACAATTTCGACAGTTTTTGCCAATGGTTGCAAAAGAGTCCTGCCTGTTGAAGAGGTAGCAGATGCCTTTGCAGTGGCCCAGACACTACCGGAAAACACCTACATACTAGGTGGTGAAAGAGGTGCTGTAAAATTACCCGGTTTTCATTTGGGTAATTCGCCCCTGGAATATCAGCCAGACATTGTAAGGGACAAAACGGTAATTTTAACCACCACCAACGGTACCAGGGCCATCCGCCGCACAGCCGAAGGAAGCGGTCCGGTATTAATCGGCAGTTTGCTGAATGCTTCGGCTGTGGCCCAGAAACTTCTGGAAATGAATCAGGATATCGTGTTGGTCTGTGCGGGCACCAGGGGGAAATTTTCCTTAGAGGATACACTGGCCGCCGGCAGGGTTATTTTAGAAATTGTTAAGAGAATAGGAACAGGGAACAAAGACCTGACCAAAGATCCTGTTCCTTCGGCAGATATCTATTTAGATGAGGTACCCATTCTTTCGGAGAACGACCTGGTACTGGAAGATGCAGCGCTGGCTGCTCTGCGGCTGGCAGAGTATTATGCCCAGAACCCTTTACAGGCCCTGCAGGATTCCTTGCATGGCCAAAAGTTAGTCCAGTTAGGGCTGCGGCAGGATTTGACTTACTGTGCCCAGGTGAATTTATTTGACGTGGTACCAGTGTATCAGGATGGCGTAATAAGTGTGGAAATAGATTAGCTATCAGCTATTTCTATTGGCCATTGGCTTAAAAATCACTTTGAGCCATAAGCCTTGGGCTTTTTGTGCATGTTTTGCTTAGTGGTCTTTTGGCTCATGGCCCATGGCTTGTTGTATTTTCATCAGAGATTGAATCTTGTTTGATAATTCGCTATTATAATAGGTAATGGCTCAGTATTTTGGGGGCAGGCTTCGGTTTAGAACCGTAAGCCTGTTTTTATTGGCAGAAAGTTTGAAGATGCTAAGGCTTTGGCCGATGCTTTATGAATGAGGTGATACATTGAAAACCTGGTACGTTGAGGATGCCGGCGGTGGTTGCCAGGCCTTTGGTGAAGTGGTTGTGTTGGTTTGCGAAGAGACAGGAGAAGTATATACCGCGCGGGTTCCCGTTACCTGGACCAATAAGATGGGCTGGGAAGAACTGGTCTGTAAGCTGATGATAGAATTGATGGAAAAGGCTGGTGCCACCAAGGAGGATCAATACTTGGTTTGCTCTGGCAATATTTTCCATACCTATCACAAGTGGTTATCCGAGGAAGGCTATAACTGGCAAACCCATAAAATGGACGGACTGGCCCATGATGCTGCAGAAAATGAGTTCCACCGCATGGTGGTTGAAACAGGTTTCCCGAAGGATGTTAAACTAGAAGAGCGGGATTACCGGAGTTATTATAGTGCCATTGAAAAATGGATTGCCCGTGATCCAGAGAGGAAAAAATTTTATTGGAAGGATCGAGAGGTTAGGAAAAAGCCCGCTGTGCCCAGGTATGTCTTAAAGAGTACCATGGGCAAGGCACGTATCTGTCAGCAGTGCAATCAGCCCATTCCCCCCTTTAACCCGGTGGTGGAGTTAAAACATCGGCTCAATGGGAGGAAGATTCGTTACTTCTACCACCCGGCATGCAGTCCGGTGGAACCGCTAAAATCCCAGCTGCATCAATTGGAGGTTACCTGGAATGGTAACAAACTGACCGGTGTGTTGGTACCCTGTCCGGAGGCTGTTCACTGCAGTATCTGCGGTCAACCGGTGGAGCCGGGGCAAAGTACCTTTTATGCCTATGAGGATGACAAGCTGGTTTGCGGGCATCCCGCTTGCTTTAACAAACCCTGTTCCACAGGGGATATCCCTTAGAATGTAAAGGACACCTAAATTGGTGTCCTTTACATTCTAAGCGGGTGTTCCTTAATGATAGGTGGTAACTTGTGTTTTGCTTCCCTGCAAAATCAGTTGCAGTTTAGCCAGTTCTTCAATATTCTCGTTGACAGCTGCCAATTCCTTTACGTGATCATAGAGCTTAGCTAACCCATTGTCTACATCCCGGATCAACAAAGCAAAGGGTTTGTACTCCCCTTCATCATAGAGCAGAGTTGCCCCTTCCTCCAGTTCACCGGTTTCTCCTAGGATAACCATATTTCCTTTCTCGCCAATCAGGTTAATAAATTCCCACATTTCTGATGAAAAAGCAACAATTAACCCTTCACCCTGATCCCAGTTTATTTCCAACACCACCAGGTACTCGGCGGTGTTGGTCACAACCAAGTCCCAGGAAAACCAGTAATCAACTTCCTCACCCGCGTGAAACCGTTCAAATAGGTCCGTCATATCTTCTTTTAAAGAAGGAATAATAACAACCACTGCTATTTCAGATTCCCCCAGAAATTCAGGGAATACAACTTGTTTCAACAAACCGATCTCCCCTTTTAGGAACAGTACCCCAAACTATATCCCGGTCTATTTTATACCCTGGAGTTTTTTTACAACGGGTACATCCGCTTCACTAAAGTCATACTGGGCCATCTCTGCGGGTGTTACCCATCGAAAATCCTGACAGTCCCGTGTGCTGGGCCGTTGCCCCAGGTAGCCACAATGGTAACACAAAAGCAAAATGTGCCTTTCCCCATAGTGGTGGGAAATCACTTCAAAAATATCTCCCACCTGGATTTCCATGTCCAGTTCTTCGATAATCTCTCTACGAAGGCCATCCTTTGGGTCCTCTCCATAGTTTAGCTTTCCCCCGGGAAACTCCCATTTCAGGCCATGCTCAGCACTACTTTTTCGCTGAGCAATTAATATTTTATCTTCTCTATGAATAATAGCTGCGGTGACAACAAGGATGTGCATTTTTTATCTCCTAATGGTATTCTGTTCTTTATCTATTGTGCCACTGTTAAACCAATATTACAACCTTAGTGCCATTGTTTTACCACAGCTGAGGCTAGGAGTGCTAATGCCTCCGGGTCACTAAAATAGGCCAGATGTCCCTTTACGGGATTGTATTTTTCCAATTCACATTCTATATTGCTGTCCGCACCACATGTGCTGAACCCCACCAGATGGGGACAGGCCACATCCATTCTGCCGGCCAGATTGGTCCAGTGGGCCAGGGTGGGTCGTTTGGATAACACCACTCGTTGGGAAAGCCATTTACGGAACCAGAAAATGGGGCTTCCCAATGTTATAAAATGCTTTAGCTTTTCTACTGGTTGGGAACTTTTTGGCAGAGCACAAAAGGCAACCATCGATCCCAAGCTGTAGGCCACTAGGGTCACGGGGCCAGGTACTTGTTTTAACACAGCATAAAACCGATTGTTTACCCGCTGATGGGTTTCGTCATCCAGTAGATAGGAAAAAATATCACCAAAGTTATCAACCACAAGGTTTACCAGCGCTTCCAAGGGGCCCCTTCCTAAAAATAGCGTCGGGTTACCGCCACGGACCATATGTTCCCAAAGTTCTTGCTTAAAATGGCTCAACACATTTCTTTTAAAAATAGAAGAAAGCCTTTGCCAGCCTTCCCCTGGTTGGGGCACTAAGTCGTAGTAATATATACCATTGAACTGTATATAAGAGGGATCAAGACCTCTTTGTATCAGATGGGGCAACAGTTTTTCTCCCCAGGCTTTCCAATATTCCCGATTTTGGTCATGACCCATCCCATGCATAAAAACAACCGTACCCATGACTCACACCTACTTTCCGCGCTTATCATAGGTTATGTTTTTTTCATCCCCTTGGTGACTTTTGGCCATTATTAGGAACTATGAAAAGATCTTTTCATTAGTCCATTAATTCGGTATCATTTTCCAGTACTAACAATAAATCTGACCATTGGTTTAGAAGATAATCCGGTTCAAAGCGCAGGAGTTCATCACCCTCTGCCATTCCCCAGCTAACGCCGATGGAAGTTACGCCGGCAGCTTTGGCAGACATAATGTCAAAGGGGCTATCCCCGATGTAAGCGGCACCTTCTGCAGGCACTTGCATTTGTTCCAGGGCTTTAAAAATAGGGTCTGGCTGAGGCTTATGACGGTCCACATCCTCTACACCGATCAGAACATCCATGTAGCGATCAATTCCTAAAAACCCTGTGCTTCTCAATGCAACTCGGCGGGATTTGGAAGTAACCACGCCCAGGCGAAGACTTCTTTGGTGCAGGTCTTCTAGCATTTCCATGGTACCGGGGTAGGCTTTTGTCATGGCATCGTGCTCGATGGCATAATGCTGCTGGTATAAACTAAAAAATTCTGCGTGCCTTTCCTCTCCGGCAAACTTCTTACCGATATCAACCAGCGGCAATCCAATACATTTCATGACCTCGCCGTTAGCCCAGGGTATATTCATTTCTTGAAAGACCCTCTTATAGGTCCTCTTAATTAAAGGCAGTGAATCCAGGAGTGTGCCATCCAAATCAAATAGTATTGTTTTTATCATGAGACCCCTCCGTTCTTTATCCTGGTATTTTACTACGAAAAAGCACAAAAGCCAAGAAATGCCATCAGCTATCCCTCAAGCCTACGGCTGACGGCTAAAAAAAATGGTTACAAACAAACCTGAGCTTGTTTGTAACCACTGAAACTTTACTTCTCCTCCTGCACCATATGGCAGGCTACCCAGTGACCGGGCTTAATACGTTTAAACACCGGCTCATGTTGCTTGCAAATGTCTTCGCACATAAAGCAACGGGTGTGGAAACGGCAACCCTTGGGCGGATTTACCGGGCTGGGAACATCCCCGGTGAGAATGATCCGTTCCTTTTTAGCACGGGGGTCCGGGATTGGAACCGCTGAGAGCAGTGCCCTAGTATAGGGATGCAACGGATTATAATAGAGTTCATCGTCCTTTGCCAATTCAACCATCTTACCCAAATACATCACACCAATGCGATCACTAACATGTTTAACAACATTTAGGCCGTGGGCAATGAACAGATAAGTTAAGCCAAACTCCTGCTGTAGATCCTTTAAGAGGTTTAAAACCTGGGATTGGATGGATACATCTAGGGCAGATACCGGTTCGTCGCAAATAATTAGTTTGGGGTTAAGGGCCAGGGCCCGGGCAATCCCCACACGTTGTCGTTGGCCCCCACTGAACTCATGGGGATAGCGCCTAGCATGGTAGGAAGCCAGCCCCACACAGGATAATAAATAATCCACTTTCTTCTGGACCTCCGGGCCGGAGGCCAGGTTATATAGCTTTATTGGTTCGGCAATAATATCTCCCACGGACATACGGGGATTTAAGGATGCATAGGGATCCTGGAAAATAATCTGCATATCCTTACGGAGGGCACGCATCTCGGCAGGGCTGGCCGCAAAGACATCTTTTCCTGTAAATTCCACCCGTCCAGCGGTGGGTTCCAACAGGCGTAGAATCACACGCCCGGTAGTGGACTTACCACAGCCGCTTTCCCCAACTAAACCAAGGGTTTCCCCTTTGCGAATATCAAAGGATAAACCATCCACAGCCTTAACTTGCCCGGCCTCTTTACCAAACATCCCCACCTTAATGGGGAAGTATTTCGTTAGGTTTGTTACATGAACAAGGACATCCGACATTAGCGAGCACCTCCTTCATGTAGCCAACAACTGACCCGTCTTCCCTGTGAAACTTGGGTTAGGGTAGGACGTTCCGCATGACAACGGGGTTGAGCCTCCGGGCAGCGGGGTGCAAAGGCACAGCCCACAGGCAAATTGGTTAAAGGAGGCACCATACCATCAATCATATAAAGCCTTTCCTGGGTGTCGGTGATATGAGGAATGGATCTCAGCAGACCCTTGGTGTAGGGATGCAGCGGGTTATCAAACAATTCCAGCACCGGTGCCTCTTCCACCAACTTGCCACAATACATAACTACGGCACGGTCAGCCATTTCTGCCACCACAGCTAGGTCGTGGGTAATCATGATAATGGCCGTACCCAATTGTTCCTTTAATTCATGCATTAAATCCAAAATCTGTGCCTGAATGGTTACATCCAGGGCTGTGGTTGGTTCATCGGCAATCAATAGCTCCGGTCGGCAACATAGGGCCATGGCAATCATTACCCGTTGCCGCATTCCTCCACTCATCTGGTGGGGAAAATCGTGCACCCTTTTTTCCGGTGAGGGAATACCCGTTAGTTTCAACATCTCGATACTTTTTTCCAGGGCTTCCTTTTTGTTTAACCCTTGGTGAATAATTAAGGACTCAGAAATTTGCTGACCCACCCGAAAAACTGGGTTCAGGGAGGTCATGGGTTCCTGGAAGATCATGGAGATGCGATTGCCTCGGATATCTCTCATTTCCTTTTCACTTTTCTTTAATAAATCTTCCCCGTTATAAAGGATTTCCCCTCCCACGATACGACCGGGAGGATTAGGAATTAATCGCATAATGGATGTGGCAGTAATACTCTTACCGCTGCCTGATTCCCCCACCACAGCCAGGGTCTCGCCACGGTTTAAATAAAAACTTACACCGTCAACGGCCGGTACCACTCCATCCTCCAGGAAAAAGTGGGTTTTGAGGTCCTTTACTTCTAATAATGTCTGTGTCATTCGACCCACCTCCTAGCGGCGCAACCGTGGATCCAGTGCATCCCGCAGGCCATCCCCCAGCAGGTTAAAGGCCATAACCGTCAGGGTAATTGCAATACCCGGGAAAAACACCAGATGCGGCGCATTATACATATATCCTCGACCACTTCCCAACATGGTTCCCCATTCTGCGAAGGGCGGTGCAACCCCCAGACCTAGGAACCCCAGAGCAGATGTCTCCAGGATAGCGGTGGAGATACCAAGGGTGGCACGCACAATTACTGGGGCCATAACGTTAGGCATGATATGTTTGAAAATAATTTGAAAGTCATTGTTCCCAATGGCTCGGGCAGCCTGTACATACTCATTTTCTTTAACGGACAATACGGACCCCCGAATAATTCGAGCATATTCAGGAATAGACACAATACCAATGGCAATAATGGCATTTTCTACCCCCCGACCCAAAACAGCCATTAGGGCTATGGCCAGCAAAATAGAGGGGAAGGCCAGCATAATATCCATAAAACGCATAATAATGTTATCCAAACGACCACCGTAATAACCGGCCGCAGAACCAACCACCATGCCTACCGATAGGGCAATGCACACAGCAATCAAACCCACCCGCAGGGATACGCCTGCCCCGTAAATAATCCGGCTTAGGATGTCTCGGCCCAATTCATCGTTGCCCAGCCAATGCTGCGCACTGGGGCCGTGCAGTGCCTTGGGCATTTCACTGAGATAAGGGTCGTAGGGTGCAACAAAGGGTGCAAAAATAGCAACAAAGGTTAAGGTTAATAAAAAGATTAGACTGACCATCGCCAGCTTGTTTTTCCGCAGGCGGTGCCAGAAGTCTGCCAACGGTGAGTAAGTCTGCTCGGCCGGTTGAGGAACCGGCGCAGATGTTTGAGCTTGCGGCATACGCAAATTCCTTTCTTATGGGTATTTCTTTGGAGTAGGCCTTGGGCCTTGGGTTTTAGGTTTTAGCTCATGGCTCACGGCCCATGGCTATTCTAGGAATACTTAATTCTAGGATCTAGGTAAGCATAAAGAATATCCACGATCAAGTTCACCACAACAAAGACGGTGGCAACCATGATGACGCCCCCCTGAACTACCGGAAAATCACCGGCCAGGATAGCGTTAACAATAAAACTACCGATACCAGGCCAGGAAAATACCGTTTCAGTTAAGACAGCACCACCCAGCAGGGAACCCATTTGCAAACCAATAACCGTGATGACTGGAATTAAGGCATTCCGCAGGGCGTGTTTAAACACAACCACCCTTTCCACCAGTCCCTTGGAACGTGCCGTACGAATGTAGTCCTGACGGATAACCTCCAGCATGGTAGAGCGAGTCATCCTTGCAATAATGGCCATTGAGTAGGAAGATAGGGCAATGGCAGGTAAAGCAAGGTGACTAACAGATGATTTGAAGGCTTCCCAGTTGCCGGATAAAAGGCTGTCAATCAGGTAGAAGTGAGTGATAGTGGCCGGTTCCATACCCACCTCGATGCGGCCGGACACAGGCAACCAGCCCAGTGTAACGGAAAATAAAATAATCAGCATTAAACCCAGCCAGAAGATGGGCATGGAAACACCCAACAGCGCACCCACCATGCTCAAATAATCAAAGATCGAATACTGTTTTACTGCAGAGATTACACCAACAGTAACTCCAATAAGGGTGGCAATCAGCATTGCAGCAAAGGCCAATTCCACAGTGGCCGGAAAACGAGCGAGCAATTCATCTGTGACAGGAGACCGGGTCATTAAAGACATCCCAAAGTCCCCCTGAATAATTTGGCTAATAAAAACACCAAACTGTACATACAATGGCTTGTTGAAACCCAATTCTTCCCTCAGGGACGCCACTTGTTCAGCGGTGGCATGCTGCCCAAGCATCATGGCTGCAGGGTCTGTGGTAAAAAGGTGCAGCACTAAAAAAACAAAAAGGCTGACCCCAAAGAGAACGGGAACAAGCAGCATAATTCTTTTGGCTATATATCTGAGCATTTATCTCCCTCTTTCCCTCGCAAGGGGTAATAAAAATACTAAATTCTTCCTATTGACCGTAAAACATTGAAACACGAATATGGCATGGGCCATATTCGTGTTTCTTCCAAAGGTGATTGATTTACTACTTGATATCTACATCACGGAAGTATACAACACCTACGGGGTGTAGATCAAAGCCTTCTACTTTCTTGCTTACAGCAGCCATATCTTTACTGTGGCTAATGAACACCCAGGGAGCTTCGGCCTGTACAATTTTTTGCAATTCACTGTAAGCAGCGTTCCGCTCTTCCTGAGTTCGGGCGGTACGACCTTTCATTAGCAGTTCATCTACCTGCTTGTTGGAGTACTTGGCAGCATTCAGAGTGCTCTTGATTTCCTTGGTTTCCAGCAAAGATAAGAAGTTATCCGGGTCACCATTGTCACCAATCCAGCCATAGAGCATCATGTCGCCGGCCTCAACAACTTCAGGGGTATAAATTTCCTTGTATTCTTTCCAAGGATAGGTTTTAATTTCTGCTTCGATCCCTACTTTACGTAGATCAGCTTGTACAGCAGCAGCCAGTTTATCTCCACCCACGGGGTTATAAGGACGCACGGTGGAGTAGGTTAACAGGGTAACCTTCAAGCCATTGGGATAACCTGCTTCGGCCAGCAGTTGCTTGGCCTTTTCAGGGTTATACTCAGGAGCCTGCAGGGACTTATCATGTCCGGGCATAAAGTTGGGCAGCATACTATTAGGAAGCTCAGCCAGACCCTGGTACAGGAAGTTGATTAAGTTCTCACGGTTAATGGCATGAGCAACAGCTAAACGTAGTTTAGGATTGTCAAAGGGCTTCTTGTTGCAGAAAAACGCCAGGTAGTTGATATTCATACCGGGGTTTTTGATTACATTCAGACCTGCCTCTTCCAACATCTTCACATCGTTAGGGTCCACGCCGTTCATGGCCTGAATGGACCCGGTTCTTAACTCACTGGCACGTACAGAGTTTTCTTTAATAAACTTGTAAACCAGTTTGTCAAGTTTGGGAGCGCCACCCCAGTATTCCTTGTTGGCTTCCAACACGATTTGCTGACCCTTTTTCCACTCAACAAACTTGAAGGGTCCGGTACCAACAGGGTTCTCAATAAATTTGTCACCATATTTTTCAACGGCTGCAGGGCTAACGATGGGGGCAGCCAGAGCCATTGCCAGGTTAGCCAAGAAGGGAGCATAGGGCTCGTTGAGGATAAACTTAACTGTGTAGTCGTCCACTTTCTCAATCTTTTCCACAGGACCAAAGGTAAAGGAAGCATAGGGCATAGCATCGGTTCGATTAGGAGGCAATTGACGGTTTACGCTGAATACCACCGCATCGGCGTTAAAGGGGGTTCCGTCGTGGAATTTTACGCCTTGACGTAACTTAAAGGTCCATTCTTTGCCATCCTCTGAGGAAGACCACTCGGTAGCCAAGGCAGGTTCAATCTCAGTGCTGCCAGTTTTATAACGAACAAGACCGTCATAAATATTGACAATAGGGTTGGCAGATTCACCATCATCAACAAAAGCCGGATCCAAGCCCCTGGGATCGGAACCCTGGCCAAAAACAAATACCTTTTGCTTGGCTTTGTCAGCAGCCTTTTCTTTGTTGTCACCGCCGCCACAGCCAACCATGGCCACTGCCAGCAAAGATACCAGCAACAGCATGAAAAAACTTTTCTTACGGAACATTTAGTTGGCAACTCCTCTCCTTATTTGTTTAGAATCTCCCCAGTGTCTATCCTTATCTTACAGCTGTCTTCACTGGGACTAGTGGTTAAATTTTCTACAAATAATTTAATTTTCCTTCATCTTTGTGAATATTATTTTGTATACTTCTTAGACAGTTGTTGTTTATTTATTAGTTAAGTATTATAATTATACGTTTTGCTTTGGGTTATGCATAAATCACTCTCGCCGGGGTCATACTACATGTAGTATATGATAGGAGGTAATTGTATGCCGAACATAAGATGTTCTGTAACCGAGTGTGCATATAACTCCAATGTTATGTGTGATGCTCCCATGATTCAAGTAAATCATTCCGGAGGTGAGCAATCCAGCACCTCTGAAGAAACTAAATGCGATACTTTTAAGCCCAGAACCCAATCTTAATACACCTCTTTAAATTTACCTTTCGAAGAAGGACGGATATTTACAAACCGTCCTTTTTTGTTTGGAACCTTTTAACATTTACTTCAATACTATATATCAAACTCGTAATAGGAGGTTTGATATTCAATGGCTGATAATTTGGAAGCCAAGGCCGGAATGATGCCGCCGGGCCAACACATGCCGATGGTAGCCCCCACCTTTATACAGCGTCTGTGTCAATTGCTGCACATGCGGGTTACAGTATTTCTTAATTGCGAAGAAGCCACTGCTCCTTTAACAGGTACTTTACATGCGGTGGGCCAGGATTACATTGAGTTAGTTAATGGTCCCACCAACCAAACCCAGGCTACAATTATTCCTTTATGGAATATTTGCACCATTAATGTTGCCGGGGCGATGAATGATGTTTGCCCGCCCCCCCAACCTTATCCCTATCAACCCCAGTACCCAGTGAGCCCCGGTCAGGATATGATGCCTGGGTGTCCTATGCCAGGTCCTGGTCCAATGCCTGGTTGCCCAAAGCCCGGTGCCGGACATGACTGTACCTCCATGCAGCCCCCCGGTTGGGCAGCTCCTGCACCTGGTTTTATGGATGTCAAGAAGGAAAAGGAAGAAAAATAAATAAATAAGTAACAGCCGTCACACTGGCGGCTGTTTTTGTTCTACTTATAATTTCTAGGGTCGTAAAAAGGTGCACCACCGCTGAAGGCCCCATGTTGATGCATCATACCATTCATATGACGCTGGTTGGTCAGATATAGGTGCTTACCATTATAATTTCTGCGTAGCTTTATGCAGGTCACCTCCCACACCCATTTCCCTTATTTTCTCCGGCTGTACCGGGAAGCATACAGGATTGCCCTTTGAAACATCCTTTATTTCACCTCTTGTTGTTATTTTCTCCCATCCTACCAGGAGCATTTTATTATCTGCCAATAACATGGTATAATTTACATGACCATATTGGTAAATAGTGGAATGTAAATTTAGAGAAATGGGGATTTTAATGAACACAAATCAAAATACAAACCTAAAAGAAATCACCATGTACACCGATGGAGCCTGTTCCGGCAATCCCGGTCCAGGTGGCTATGGTGTTGTTATGCTATATAAAGGACACCGCAAGGAACTGTCTGCAGGGTTTCGGGATACCACCAACAACCGGATGGAGTTATTGGCTACCATTGTAGGCCTGGAAACACTGAAAGAAAAGTGCAATGTTAATCTCTATACAGACTCCCAGTATGTCGTCAATGCCATTGAAAAGGGTTGGGCTAAGAAGTGGCGGGCCAACGGTTGGATGCGTAATAAGAAGGAACCTGCTCTCAATCCAGATTTGTGGGAACGATTATTAAAACTCTGTGAATTTCACAATGTTAAATTCAACTGGGTTAAGGGGCATGCTGGCCATCCGGAAAATGAACGTTGTGACCAACTGGCGGTGGCAGCTGCCAAGCAGCCTAATCTACCCCTGGATGTACGATAATTTCTTGGTAACTCCCTAAAAGCATGGTGAAAAAACAATAAGTTGGCATAAAATAATAGAAATTCTAAGCTAGAGAAACAAAATGGGGGGCGTATGAATGAATACCAATATTAAAAACCGAGATGAAATAGAAGAGCAGTTTAAATGGAACCTCAGCACCATGTATAAAAGTGTTGAAGAAGTTAAACAGGATATGAAAAAAATTAAGGACCTTTTAAATCAGTTTAAAGGTTATCAGGGGAAGTTAACTGATAAAGAAACCCTTCTGAAAGCCCTGCTTCTACAAGATCAAATGGATCAACTGGTCGAAAAGTGTTACACCTACTCCCATATGAAATTGGACGAGGACAATACCAATACACAGTCCTTGGCTCTTTTCGACCAGGTTAGAAGTCTTTTTGTTCTATACAGTGAAGATACCAGTTTTTTTGTGCCAGAAATCATGAAGTTAGACTTTCAACAATTAAGCTGCTATGCAAAGGATGAAAGGTTTCAGGATTACCGTCACTTCATCCGGGAAATTGGCAGAAACAAAGAACATATTCTCTCGGATTCGGAGGAAAAACTACTTTCCTCCTTTGGTGAAATTGCCGGGGCACCCAAAAGTATTTTTCAAACCTTAAATAATGCAGATCTCAAATTTGGAGAAGTAAAAGATGAGAACAATGAAACCGTTGAACTTACCCACGGTCGCTATCAGAGTCTCATCCAGAGCCGTCATCGTGATGTTCGTAAGGCAGCCTATAACGAACTATACAGGGTCTATAAATGCTTCAAGAATACCATTGCCCAAACCTTTATTAATTCTGTAAAAAAGGATTGTCTCTATGCCAGACTACGCAAATACAACAGTGCCTTGGAAGCCAGTACCTTTTCGGATAACGTAGCTGTTTCGGTTTACAATAATTTAATTGCTTCCATTCACAGGAATATTCCACTACTGCATCAGTATATAAAATTTCGTAAAGGTGTGATGCAACTGCCTGAACTGTATATGTATGATCTTTATGTGCCTCTGGTAACTGAGCTAAATAAAAAATATTCTTACCAAGAAGCTGTTGACATGGTTCTTAAGGGCCTGAATAAGCTGGGAGATCAATATGTCAGCAACCTAAGGCAAGGTCTGGAAAACGGTTGGGTAGACATCTATGAGAATAAAGGAAAAACCTCAGGGGCTTACTCCACTGGTGCCTATGGCAATCACCCATATATTCTTTTAAATTATAACGGTACAATGAATGATGTTTTTACCCTGGCCCATGAAGCCGGTCATGCCATGCATACCCTATACTCCCATAAAAATCAACCTTACCGAAACGCCAGTTATACGATCTTTGTGGCAGAGGTGGCTTCTACTCTAAATGAAAATCTTTTAATGAAGTACCTGTTGGATGAAACCAAAGATCCTAAGGAAAAATTATTCCTATTAAATTATAATCTGGAGCAGGTTAGAACCACTGTGTTCCGCCAAACTATGTTTGCTGAATTTGAAAAAATCACCCATGAAAAGGTCGAACAAGGGGAAAGCCTAACTCCAGATAGCCTATGTGAGATCTACTATGAATTAAATAAGTTTTATTACCAGGGAGTTCAGATGGATGATGAGATTGCCCTGGAGTGGGCCCGCATACCTCATTTCTATAATGCCTTTTATGTATATAAATACGCCACTGGCTTCAGTGCGGCTGTGGCACTGTCCAAGGGTATCCTGGAGGGTGGCCAAAATGAGTTAAACAAATATCTTGAGTTTCTATCCAGCGGTGGCAAGGATTACCCCATTGAGCTTTTGAAAAAGGCCGGCGTAGATATGGCCACCCCCCAGCCAGTGGAAGCTTGTTTACAATCCTTTGGGGAAAACATAAAGTTGGCCTCTACCTTAATCTAGCATTTGGGGGTCCCAAAACAAAATACGACCACAATGATTGCAGTAAACCAAACCCTTCTCATATTTAAGTTCCTTTACTTTGTCAAAGGAAATACCAAGGTGGCAACCTGAACAGGCATCTTTGGTAACACGCCCCACGGGATCTGGGAACTTTGTTTTCAGTTGCCGGTATTGCTTATATAGATCTTTATCTACATTCTGAATTAATTCTTCCATCTTACGGGCCGTCTCCGCGGTCCGTTCTTTTATTTCTTCTTTTTCTTGCAAGTACCGACTGTGTAGCTCCTTATACTTGGTCTTTAATAATTCCAGGGTCCCTTTTTTACTTTCCCACTGCTTTTTAATATCTTCTTTAATTTGCATTTTTTCCAGCTCCAGGTCTTCAAGCCGTGAAATATCCTGTTTTAGACGCTCCACCCTTTGCTGGCAACCCTGTATTTCCTTCACATGGAGGGTTCCGTCATAGATTTTTGCATTGATTTGTTCACATTTTCCTCTGGTTTCCTTAGATTTCTGTTCCAACTCAAAACTTTGTTCCTTGATCCGTTGATAATGAGTTTTTAATTCTTTGAGTTGCATTTGACCTGCTTCAATTTCTTTTTTTAATTGTTGCAGTTGCTGTATAATTTCATTCCCGGGCTTTTTACCTGACATGCTTTTATGGTATTTTTCCAGAAGTTGTAATTGCCACAAATTACGAGTATAGTTCATATTTACCTCCTCCATGAGAAAGGCTAGCTTTCACCAAGCCTTTCAAGAAAAATTTATATTTCAAAAAATAATAGGATACAGAGCTATAAGCCCTCTATCCTATAAAAACATGAAAGGGTTAGATTGACGTTTTGTTAGCATAAATTCTACAACCAAATTTTTCTTGACACAGGCCTCGGACAGTATTCTTTGTAACTCCGGTAAAATAACGTGCTCGGTGGCAAAATGACCGGCATCAATAAAATTTAAACCAGACGCCAGCATATCTTGGGCAGTATGATACTTAATATCGCCAGTTATATAGACATCGGCCCCTTTGGCAAATGCAATGGGCCAGAGCTCTGCTCCGGAGCCACCACAAACAGCGATTCTTCGTACATCCTTCCACATGCTGCCGCCAACCTTAACTGAGGCCAATCCCAAAGCTTCTTTGACTGCAATGATAAAATCTGCAAAACTCTGGGTTTCTGCTAAATGTCCAATTCTTCCTAAGCCCGCATTGCTGGTCTGATTCTCCAAGGGATACAGATCATAGGCCACCTCTTCGTAGGGATGTGCCTCTAGCATAGCTTTGAGAACTGTTTTGATTTTACTGGCTGGTACAATGGTTTCCAGGCGGCTTTCCGCCACCTGTTCCAACTGTCCCTGCTGTCCAATAAAGGGATTGGTTCCCTCCAGTGGACGAAAGGTTCCTTCCCCCTGAACACTGAACGTGCAATCACTATAGTTACCGATCCAACCAGCACCAGCTTGGGATATGGCCCTCTGCACCCCTTCCACCTGTTGTACAGGTACAAATACAACTAGTTTTAAGTGCTTTTCTCCCTTGGCAGGGTGGAGAACCTCTATATTTTGCAATCCCAGTCGTTTAGCCAACTGCTCATTAACTCCGCCTGCAGCACTGTCCAAGTTGGTATGGGCAGCATAAAGCCCAATGTTATTTTTAATTAATTGGGCAATCAATTCCCCCTTGGGTTCATCCAAGCGGATGTTTTTAATACCTTTCATCAACAGCGGGTGATGGCTAATAATCAGGTTAACCTGCTTTTCCACCGCTTCCCGCACTACTACAGCATCTACGTCCAGGGTTAGTAATACTTTGCTAACCCCAGCAGCAGGATCTCCCACCTGCCAGCCGCTGTTATCCCACTCCTCTGCCAGATGGCGTGGGGCGATTTGTTCTAGCATTGAAACAATCTCCCTGGCTGTTGACATCGGTTAACACCTCCAGATTAGACGTTAGCTTTAGGCTGTGGCCTTTTGGGCATATTTTACTTAGTGCCTTTGCTCATGGCTCACGGCACATGACCCAAAGCCCAAAATTTACGGTCAAAGCCATCCTAAAGAAATACCTCAGGGTCTAATGGCTAATAACTAATAGCTAATGACTACTTAAAAGCTCTGCTTCTATTTTTCTAAGTTGTCCAATCTTTTCCTTAATATGTTCTGCTTTCCTTAGTGCAACTTCCTGGGTACTTTTCTGTAAACCCATTAACACCCGTTGGTATTTTTCGATTAATCTACGGATATGAACTGATAAAAGTAAATGTTTCTTCTCTATCAACCTGGGCCCTATTTCCAGTAAAATGGATTCACCTATCTCCTCTTGACCCCTTTCGGCCACAAGGACCTGATATAATCGACCATCCTCCAATAGCAGTTCTTCGTCCCGTAGAGTCCAACCATGCTGCAACAAATATGCCCGAAGCTCCTTTTCATCTGCCATTGGTTGCAGGATAAACCTGGTTGCTTGAAGGGCTACCTCCGGTGAAGCCTCTAAAATATCTCGTATGGTTCCCCCTCCCATCCCGGCAATAACAATAACATCTGCCTCACCGGGCCTAAGCACCTGTAAACCATTTCCCAGTCGTAAATCAATTTTATCTTGCACATTGTATTGTAGGATGTTGGACTGGGCTGCTTCCAGGGGGCCTTTATTGATATCTGCGGCAATTGCTCTAGGGCAGGTTCCCAGCAGTACCAGATGGGTTGGTAAATAACCATGATCGGTTCCGATATCAGCAACAACACTTCCATTGGGCACAAACTGAGCCAGACATTTCAATCGTTCACTTAGGTTTATCAATTTATCTTCCCTCATATTGTATTTATTTCTCTGGCAAACCGAAAAATCCTTTAATCACTAATGTTTTCCTTCCTGTAGTATTGCCAGTTCCACAGAAAAACTGGCTTCTGCCTAGTGGCCAGGTACAAAAAAGGGCTCGGGAATGATTTCCCAGAACCCTTTGTCATCCTAGCTACTTTTAAACCGGCTCAGTTGTTGCTTTAGGTCCTCTGCCATTTGGTCTAAGACACCTGCAGAGGTTGCTACTTGTTGAATGGAAGCAGCTTGTTCTTGAATGGCTGCTGATATTTCAGAACTACTGGCCGTAGCCTGGCTACCAGAAACAGCCACGGCTTGGGATTGTTGCGCCATTAATTCTACAAGCTCTTTAATCCGTTTAAATTTTACTCCCGATTCGTTAATCAATTGGTGGCTTGCATGGACTTCCTTTAACCCTTCATTCATGTTAAACATGACATTTTCGGATTGCTCTGTTATTTCTATAATAATATTCTTTACATCTTTGGCTGCCTGATTGGAGCGGTCGGCTAACTTACGAACCTCCTGGGCTACCACAGAAAAACCTCGTCCATGCTCCCCTGCCCTGGCAGACTCAATGGCGGCATTCAATGCCAGCAGGTTTGTTTGCTCTGCGATTTCGCTAATGAGCTGTACAAACTTGTTAACATCTTCGATCTTTTGTCCAAGTCCACCAGTTTCCTGAGACAAGCCTTCCACCATGCTATCCAAAATTTGTATCTGTTTAACTGCTTGTTGGACTACTTGCTGGCCTTCCTCTGCAGCTCCGGCTGCTTGTTGGGAATAATCCGCTGCATGCTTGGCCATCGTATCCAATTCCTGCAAAGAATAGGCTAATTTTTCTACCTGTTCAGTTGCTTCCTCCACTGAAACACTGGTTTCTTCCGTTACCATACTGAGGGCCTTGCTGGACTTAGTGAGTTCCCCGGTTATATAACGTGTTTCTCCAATTAAACGCCGAAAATCCTTCAGCATGGTATTAAAACTTTGTCCCAGTTTAGAGATCTCATCATTACCTTGCAACTGCAATTTCTTGGTTAAGTCTCCACTGGCTACGGTAGTCATATTATCACTGATTCTTTGCAGTGGCTTTAATGTGATCGTAATTAACCAATACATAATTAGGGAAATTATCAAGAGTGATAAAAGTAGGTGGACTATGCTGTCCCGCAACACGGTATCCAATTTATTTAAGACTTCGGTACGGTCCAGGTTCGCCTTCACATAGCTGATGGGTTTCCCACTGTAGTCATAAACCGGAATAATCAGAATCGCATGGTTATCACCGTTTACATAGCTGGCGTAGACACCTTTGCTGGACATGGCTTTCTTTATCTCATTTTCATCTATTTTAAGAGGATCTTCCTTTGCTGTACCCACCAATGGTTTGCTTTTGTCAACCCTTTGCCAAGCAACTTCGGAACTGGCAAAGGGATACATATAGAAATCTCCACCGCACTGTTCCTTCCAACGTTCTAAGATTGTAGGGCTAAAGCCCATGCCATATTCGGCACTTCCTACATGTTGTCCCTGAAAAAAAACAGGGGCCACCACCCGGAAACCATAACCACCTCGTCCCTCTTCTAACCCAGCCACCAGTTTCTTTTCTTGATTACTTTGAACCACGGTGGCTCGGAAAGATGACAGGTCGTCCCCATACTTTTGTGGTTGATGCAGACGCAGGAAAGAGGTAGCTGGGGGCAAGTGAAACTGAAACTGTTCAATACCATCCTTTTTAGCTTGCTCAAAAATGGGTGCGGTAAGTCGTTGCAGTTCTTCCCGGTCCCTTCGTGCAAAGGCCTGCTGCACTTCCGGCATATTAATAACACTGGTCAGCCCCATGCGAGTGGAAGTAAAAGTTGCCTCCAAGTCGTTGCGAACAATACTTTCAATATTCCGGAAACTTACCTGCTCCTGGCTTAGGATAGCACTTCTCATTTGATAATGATTTAAGGAAACAAGGGTGATTAATGAAACTCCAAAAATCATAATCAGCGGTATCAATAATTTTGCCTTCACACTCTGCTGCAAACTTCTTAACCCCCTTATATTGGGAAATTTTTCATAGAACGATGATTATAAAATACATGATATTTCTTTCACATGATGTCCTGTGGATATCTCTTTTTTAGTCAGATTACTGACATTATGAACAGTAATACCTCATCTCCTTGGAAAGAACATTGGATATAAAAAAACCTTACCTATCAAGGTAAGGTTTAGTGGTGGGCGATGACGGGATCGAACCGCCGACATCCTGCTTGTAAGGCAGGCGCTCTCCCAGCTGAGCTAATCGCCCATTATTTATATGGTGACCCCTACGGGATTCGAACCCGTGTTACCGCCGTGAAAGGGCGGTGTCTTAGACCACTTGACCAAGGGGCCATCTTTAACATAGAGGTGAGAGGTGAGATGGTGGGCCCACCAGGACTCGAACCTGGAACCAGCCGGTTATGAGCCGGATGCTCCACCATTGAGCTATAGGCCCTTATATTGGCTCCCCGAGTAGGATTCGAACCTACAACCTACCGGTTAACAGCCGGTTGCTCTACCATTGAGCTATCGAGGAGCATCACCACGAAAGTTATTATACTAAAACAACTATGTCAGGTCAACCCATAATTTCATTTTTTATTGTATTTTTTACTTGGTTATTCGCAATTATTTATTAATCCAGGTAATCCTTTAATTTCTTACTACGGCTTGGATGTCGCAGTTTCCGTAACGTCTTTGCTTCAATTTGACGAATACGTTCTCTAGTAACGCCAAATTTTTGTCCCACTTCTTCCAATGTTCTAGCACGACCATCGTCCAAACCAAAACGCAGGCGAAGAACCTTTTGCTCACGATCCGTTAAGGTTTTAAGAACTTCATCTAATTGTTCGCGCAAAAGTGTAAAGGAAGCTTCTTCTGCTGGTGCCCTGGCATCTGCATCTTCAATAAAATCACCCAGGTGTGAATCTTCTTCTTCACCAATGGGCGTTTCCAGTGATACAGGCTCCTGAGCAATTTTCAAGATTTCTCGAACTTTTTCACCAGAAATATCCATCTCTTTGGCAATTTCTTCAGGGGAGGGTTCCCTTCCCAGTTCCTGTAGCAGTTGGCGAGAAACCCGAATCAATTTATTTATGGTTTCCACCATATGTACAGGGATACGGATGGTACGGGCCTGATCTGCAATGGCCCGGGTAATGGCCTGCCGAATCCACCAGGTGGCATAGGTACTGAATTTATAACCTTTTCGATAATCAAATTTTTCTACCGCTTTAATAAGACCTAAATTTCCTTCCTGGATTAAATCCAAGAAAAGCATACCCCTGCCCACGTAGCGCTTGGCAATACTAACAACCAGTCGTAAATTAGCCTCCGCAAGACGTCGTTTAGCTTCTTCTTCTCCTTGCTCCATCCTTTTAGCCAAGTCTACTTCTTCTTCGGGCGATAGTAGGGGAACCCGGCCAATTTCCTTTAGGTACATTCTAACGGGGTCATCGATACCAATACCCTCGGGAATACTTAAATCAACTTCAACCTCAACCTCTTCCTCGGTTGAATTTTCTACTGAGTCATCTACTTCCAGAGGCTCCAAATCACTGGCTAAGGGGACAACTTCAATACCCATAGCAGAAATCTTTTCATAAATGTCGTCAATTTGATCTGGCGACAACTCGGTGCCCTGCAGGGTATCCATAATTTCGTTATATGTTAGTACCCCACGTTTTTTGCCTTTTTCGATTAACTCTTTAATTTGTTCTACTTTCGCTTCGTCCCTCATGTTGCCACTCCCCTTTCGGGCCCCTCGGATTTCATGGTAAGATTAATCTTTCGACTCAGCTCGATTACCCGTTCGGTATCTCCGCTTTTCTCCGCAGCAGCCAATTGCATCAACAAATCATCAAGTTTTGCTTTTTCTCTGGTTCTTTTTATGGTATTAATAAAGTCAGAAAGTATTTGATCCATATTCTCCCCTGGAATTTCTTGCACCAGCAAACTGCTGACAATCCTTTGGGAGGATTCGTCTAATTCATCCAACAGTCTGGCGGAATTTTGTTCCTTGTTCCCTAGGTGGACATCAAATATTCTCTGGTAAACATTATTTTGAAAAAAGTCATTGCCCAACTCCTGTAGAATTCTTTCCAGGTATTCTTTATTTTCCAAAGCAAACCTTAGAACACCTGCTTCTGCATTAGATCTCGCGTCCTTGGGACGAACAGGAGCAAAATACCGTGCACTCGATATATTATGGCTTTCTTTTGCAAAATTATCCTCTATTTGGGATTTTTTTCTGGAATTCCTTTTATACTTTTTAATTTCCTCCAGCACGGTCTCCCAATTTACTTGTAAAACCGTGGCCGCTTGTTTAACTGTTTCTTCTAATTCAATGGCACTGGCCACAGAAGCCAAATTGGGTAGCACCTCCCGGAGTATTCTTTGCTTTGCCCCTGCATTTTGTAGGCCATGCTTTTGAGCAGCCTGTAAAAGCTTGTATTGTACTAAAGGCATTGCATGATCAATTATGCTTTGCCATCCTTCCAGACCATGACTTTGAATATATTCATCTGGGTCCTTTGCACCTACAATGGTGGCGATCCTCACCTGGCAACCCAATTCTTGGAGAATATCTGCTGCACGGGTTGCTGCTTTTATCCCAGCTGTATCAGCATCATAGGCGATAACAACATCATGGGTATACATCATGAGTATCTTACCCTGGTCGCGTGTAAAAGCAGTCCCCAATGAGGCCACTGCATTGGTAACGCCATGTTGGTAGGTGGAAACAACATCCATATACCCTTCCATTAATACAGCGTAGCCCTGTTCCCGAATGCCCTTACGGGCAATATGCAACCCATAAAGAAGCTGGCCTTTATTGAAGTATTCACCTTCCGGGGAATTTAGGTACTTCGGATTATCCTCACCCATGGTTCTGCCGCCAAAGCCAACTACCCGGCCCTGATTATCCCAGATGGGAAACATGATTCGATTTCTAAACCTATCGTAATAACCACCAGATTCCTTTTTTTGTACCAGGCCCAGCTTTGTGAGTTCCTCGCCAGAAATTCCCTTGGCAGTTAAAAAGCCGGTTAATGAATCCCATCCTAACGGTGCAAACCCCAACTCAAAGGTTTCCCTTGTTTTATCAGTCAGGTTTCGGGACTCCAGATATCTGATGGCCCCAATACCAATTTCTTTGGTAAGAAGAAAATGGTAAAAATCCCTGGCTAATCCATATATTTTAAAAGCCCTATCCTTTTTTCCCTGTTTAACCCTTTCTTTCGGTGAAATTTCTTCGGGAACCTCTATACCAAGTTTAGTCCCCAAAGACCTCACAGATTCAGGGAAAGAAAGACCTTCCACCATCATAAGAAATTTAAAGACATTTCCCCCAACACCACATCCAAAGCAGTGAAACATCTGTCGCTCTGGGTTAATGTTAAAGGAAGGTGTCTTTTCCTGGTGAAAGGGGCAAAGGGCCAGATAGTTCTTGCCGCGTTTTTCCACATGTATAAACCTGGAAATGACTTCGACAATGTCAGTTCTTTGCCTGATTTCTTCAATAACGGAATCCGGGATCCTTCCAGCCATAAACTCACCCTTTTACTACCCTACTTATTTTTGTTCAATGCAGGGTGCTTTCCTTTTTTTGGATTGTAACCGGAATTCCGAACTACAGTTTAAAGTTTATTCGCTGTAACTAAAAATTTTCCTGCTATGCTTCGACATTTTTTCTATGACGACAGCTTTATTATTGCCAATATTTGCAATGAATATATCAAAATTCGCCTATCATAGAGGAAATCCTTTGGGAATAAACAAATTTTTATATTGGGCAACGGCATAACGATCTGTCATTCCGGCGATATAATCCACCACCACCCTAGAAACTTCCTCTTGCTCAATCCTTTTTCGCATCTCTCCAGGCAAATGGTGGTAATTTTCAATGTAATACAGGTAAAGCTCCTTTACCACATGTCTTGCCTTATCTTCTTCATTTTTTGCTTCAGAACCAATATATACATGTTCAAACATAAAAGTTCTTAACCGTTCCATTGCCTCCTGGATTCTTTGGCTCATGGTAATTTCTGGTTTGCCTACACTTGATTGTATCAAATCGTAAACCATTGTATTAATGCGTTGGCTATGCCTTACTCCCAAGGTGTCTAAACAATCCCAGGGTAGATCTTGAAGGTTTAATATCCCTGCTCTTAAGGCATCATCAATATCGTGGTTGATA
Source organism: Desulforamulus reducens MI-1 (assembly GCF_000016165.1). GTDB lineage: Bacteria > Bacillota > Desulfotomaculia > Desulfotomaculales > Desulfotomaculaceae > Desulfotomaculum > Desulfotomaculum reducens. The sequence goes on from NC_009253.1 coordinate 2,683,502, forward strand.
TAGGCAATTCGATCTGCTATTTTTACTATTTGACCCTCCAGGGTTTCCGGCTTGCATGGTCCAGTATGGTGAACAATACCATCAAGAACTTCACGGGAAAGATTTAACCCCTGATCTCCTTCCAATTGTCTGACCACTCGGAGGCTCTGCTCGTTGTGTTTAAAGCCTCGGCTGTAGACCTTATCTAACACCTGCTCACCGGCATGACCAAAGGGAGTGTGCCCAAGGTCATGGCCTAATGCTATGGCCTCAGTCAAATCCTCATTTAACCTAAGAGCCTTGGCACAGGTTCTGGCAATTTGGGCAACCTCAAGGGTATGGGTTAATCGTGTGCGGTAATGATCCCCCTCGGGGATGATGAATACCTGAGTTTTTAATTTTAAACGTCGAAAGGCTTTGGAATGAATGATCCTATCCCTGTCCCGTTGAAATGCTGTTCTTACAGGACATGGCTCTTCCTGTCTTTCCCTGCCTTTGCTCTTTGCACTGAGGCAGGCAAAGGACGACAAAAATTTCGCTTCTAATTCTTCAGTTTGCTGCCTAAATTCCATCTAGGACCTATCCTTTTTTCCTCTTTCTCAGGGAAGCAGTAGCTAGGGCTACCTCGGCCACACGACGACCTAAGACCCGGCAGCGTTCTGCAGCCTGTGGATCGCCATCGGCAGGCCTTTGGGCACAGGCTCCGTGATGCCCTGGGTCATTTTCAAAAGCTCCGTCCCCCACAAGGGTCATTCCATGTACCAGCATAATATCCTGTAAAGAACGTAACGTCAGTTCCTGTCCACCAAAGCGTGAAGCACCAACTGAGATGGCCGCCCCCACAACATCAACTAAGGCTTTTTCTTTTCTTAGGGCCCTGCTTTTATCCCACAGAAGCTTCATAGGTGCAGCAACGGTGCCAAAATAAACCGGACTGCCCAGGATAATACCATCTGCTGTTTTGATTAATTCCAACAGATCACCCAGAGATGTGCCTTGATAGCATACTCCTGCGCAGGGATTGCTGCAGGCGTTACAAAACAATGGGTCAGCTGTTGCCACATGTTCTGCCACATGAATAAGCTTGGTATCTGCACCCAGTTCCTTTGCTGCTTCCAGTGCTTTGTTCAGCATAAATGCCGTATTGCCATTGGTATTAGGACTTCCATTCAAACCTAGTATCAGCATAATAAACCTCCCTAACTTTAATTTAGAGGTATCAGATGGTGCAATTAATAAAATAGCGAAAGCGAAGTTTTTCTAATAAAAACTTATGCCATCTCTGATACGATTAGACCCCTTTACCTTTTAGGCAAAAGGTTTCCAATAGGTTATAAATGGCGATAAAAAATCTCAGATTCTTCATAGTTCTATCTTTTTTCCCATGTATGGAAATATTCGACGGTGAACGGCCAAATCCTCTTTGAAAAGTTTTGTTTTACTAAGATTTACCACATGTGCTTGAAGTATTCCGAGAATGATAGTCTAAACCTTTATAATCCTATGGTTTTGCGCCTTGACGGTTTTTTTTGAAAAACAAATCAGGGCAGCAAGGCTGCCCTGAGAATCACTTATCTATCTAGTTCCTGAATCCGTGAGTTAATCGTATTTTATAAAACAAATGCCTTATTTTTTGCCCCTAAGTAATTCCAACATTACTTTCTGTTCTACAGAAGCCACCAAACGGCGGGTTTGAATGACCGTATCTGGGTTTACACTAACACTGTCAATACCTGTTTTAACCAAAAATTCAGTGAATTCCGGATAAATTGATGGACCCTGTCCGCAAATGGAAACCGTTTTGCCGTATTTATGAGCGGTTTCTATTAAATGGGCAATGGCTCTTTTAATGGCAGGGTCACGCTCATCGAAATAGCCCATGCTATCCAGAACCCCAGAGTCACGGTCTGCACCAAGTATTAATTGGGTTAAATCGTTGCTACCAATACTAAACCCATCAACTAATTGACTAAACTCATCAGCCATAAATATTACCGAAGGCACTTCCGCCATAATCCAAAGTTTAAAATTCAGGCCTTGTTTGAGGCCCTCTTCCTCCATGATAGCCTTAACCTGTTTTAATTCCCAGGTGGTACGGACAAAGGGTAACATCGCCCAAATATTGGTTAAGCCATACTCTTCCCGTGCTTTACGCATGGCCTTGCATTCTGCACGAAAACCTTCTAAGTATTCTTCAGAAATATAACGGGAAACTCCGCGCCAACCAATCATCGGATTATTCTCAATAGGTTCAACTTCTTCGCCGCCCTTTAGACCACGAAATTCATTTGTTCTAAAATCACTCATTCTTACCACAACTGGACGTGGGTATATGGCCTGGGCCACGCTAGTTAATCCTTCGGCCAGTTTATCAATCATAAACTGTTGCTGGCCAGTTTTAATCAGATACATGGGGTGAGCCTTAATCATATTCGTAAAAATAAATTCCACCCTCATTAGACCAATACCATCGAAGGGTAAATTCTTATACTTCTCTACCAAAGACGGCTCTCCCAGATTCATATATACTTTGGTTGCAGTAACCGGGAATATTTCCCGCATGATTTCCGGAGGGAAGGTAGCAGCACTGTTAGCTGTTTCTGTCTTATTCTGCCCGAGATCTACTTTACCTTTGTACACGACACCCCTTGTAGCATCAACGGTAACTTCCTGGCCTTCTTTAAGAACATCTGTAGCATTTTTGCAGCCAACAATACAAGGCACTCCCAACTCACGGGATACAATAGCTGCGTGACAGGTTCGACCCCCTTCGTCTGTCACGATAGCAGCAGCTTTACTCATGGCTGGAACCATATCAGGGTTCGTCATAATCGTCACCAGAATATCCCCTTCTTTAACACCGGAGATATCATCATTACGAATGATCGTTACTTTTCCGGAAGCTATGCCAGGAGATGCAGCCATGCCTTTGACTAATACTTCCAGGTCTTCTTTTTTTACCTCGCTCATATTATCTTTTCTCTCCTCTCCTAAAGTGGTTATCGGGCGAGCCTGTAACAGATAGAACTGCCCGTCATCATTATCGTAAGCCCACTCTATATCCTGTGGAGAACCGTAATGCTTTTCTATACGGGTACACTCTTTGGACAGGTTGATAATTTCATCATCGGACAGGCATTGTTTGGTAACATAATCATTTCCTAAATGTTCACTGACCGGTACCGTGATGGTTCCTACTTCTTTGGCTGGGTCCCTTATTACCATGATCTTTTTTTCAGCAACTTCTTTTTCTTTTATTTCCCATTTATCTTTTTGTATAATATAATCGTCAGGGGTTACTATACCAGCAACAACAGCTTCTCCCAGCCCCCAACTAGCGTTAATCATAATTTCATCTCTGGTTCCGGTTACCGGGTTTGCGGTGAATGCTACTCCGGATTTAGCGGCAGAAACCAGTTTTTGCACAACAGCCGACAGGTAAACATCAAAATGATCAAACTTTTGAGTTTGACGGTAGTAGGTTGCTCGGGCTGTCCATAGTGATGCCCAACATTTTTGGACATGAGAAACTACTTCTTTAGCCCCTAATATATTTAAATAGGTATCTTGTTGACCGGCAAAAGACGCTTCTGGTAAATCTTCTGCAGTAGCAGAACTGCGCACAGCTACACGTGGGGCATTGCCGGAACCGGTCAAATAGCCATAAGCGGAGATGATTTCATTCTTAATTTCCGTGGGCATAGAAGTCAAAACAATCATTTGGCGTATTTTAGCTGTATTCTCATCTAACTGTTGAACATCACTTAAGTCTGTTTCTGCCAATAACGCACGAATTTTTACCTGTAAACCAGTGGATTTAACAAAATATTGATATGCATCGGCCGTTACACAAAAACCGGGCGGTACTCGAATGCCTGCCCTTGTAAGTTCACCTAAATTAGCCCCTTTTCCACCAACCATAGCGACATCTTCTTTGGTTAGTTCATTAAACCATTTAATAAACTGGTACCCCAATGCTACCAACTCCTCTCTTTATTGAAGAACATTTTATTACATATCCGGCAAGACCTTTTGGGCCGGAATATAAGTAAGGGCTAAATTTCATAATGAGATTTCTTTCAAATTCCTGTTAATATTTTTATGCCATTTTTTTAGACTACTATGAATAAATTAAATTATCTGATATTTTTCACTCTGTTAAGGGACCTTCTTGTTGCTCGTTGCAATAGGACTTCATATGGCCTTTCCTAGCATATCTACCTACCAATAATTGGTGTAAGTGAAAAGTTTATCAAACCACTGGACTAAGTTCCATGTTTAATTTCTCCAGTGGAGCAGGATATGTGTTATGCTAATTGCCCCAATATTCTTCAATATATTATACACTATATAATATATAATATATTAGAAATAATTTCATCCATTAATTTTAAAAAAAGAAAAAAATTTTTATCTTATTTTATGGTAAGGATCAATATTAAATTAAGGCCATGGCTTTAAACAATTTTAATAGTGTTATACTTATTTGAAGTGTTGGGTCAAATAAAAATAGGGTACTGTCTCTTAAAGTTACTAAAAGACAATACCCATATTTATTTTCTCTTAACTTCTAAGTCTTGAAGTAAAAGGCTTAAAAATCTATTCCTACTATTTTTGCGTTAACTATGCCCTTTGATGTTTTACCGCCCCTTGGGCGGCTGCTATCATAATAGACCAATCGCTATTTTACACTATTATGGAATACTTCTTATAATCTTATACAAATATTTCAATATAGAATCAAATTACACTATCAATTAATCTGTTACCAGTAGTCAAACCCGTACTTGTGCCGTTCTTATTCTGATGTAACTTTGTGTGACTTTCGGGAGAGTGAAGTCATTGCGTATAAAACATAGAGTTTAATAATCACAAGGAGCATTTGCTGAGGCACGCCTTGCTGGAAATACAAGCAAGTTCACCTCTATATACAAAAACCGACAAAAACGCTGAATTTCCGCAGCGTCCTTCCTTTTTAATGTCAATTTGTTTATCCAACCTACAATAACCAGCCATAATCTTGGCGTGTATCGACAACCGCGTCCACATATACGGTGTTTTCCTTGATCTGATAGACCAATAGATACCTTTTCTCCAATAAGAGTTTTCGGTATTTTCTTGACGGAATCAACTGGTCAACCAGCCATGGATTTCTTTCCGGGAACTGTTCCAATGACTTTGCCCTTACCTGAAAGTCTTCAATTAACCGTATGGCTGCATGCTCACTAACCTGTGCCAGAAACTGTGCGTGTGATACCAGCATTTGCTTGGCCTCATCGGAAATAACTACGGTGTACCGTTTATTTTCTCTGTCCATCTAGCACCTCTCGGACTGCTACTTTCATTATAGCAGAGACCTCGTCAATGGAATAACCTGGTTTTCCATTCAGCCTGGCTTCTTCTGCAGCAACCAGACTTTCCCGTAGCCGAAGCATACTTTCCCTTCTTGCAAAAGTTTCTATATCCATGACCACAAGATCCCCTTCTCCGTTTTTCGTAAGATAAACCGGTTCTCCTGACCGCTTGCACAATTCGGAAATCTCATTATAGTTTTTGCGGATTGCTGCGGACGGTTTGATATTCATCATACAAATCACCTCTCTCGGTAGCAATAATATGGCCTTATTATATGCTTATTATACTACCACCGAATCGATTTGTCTATAATATGCTGCTATCCCCTATACACCGGGAGTTCTGTCAGCACTAAATCCTTTTATTTATCCCACTTCGCCTCAAATAGCCGTTAACAAAGTTGTTTTGTCCTATCCTTTTATAGAACATAAAAACCGCCGATAAAGATGCTTTTTCAGTACCTTTATCGGCGGGTAACATTACCTAGAACCAGACACTCCTAATTTTTGTACGTATCTCGGTCTTGAGAGCTTTGCCTATATCATTTTAAGCCTTACTTCGATTGGTCTTTGTTGATTACAGCCGCCTGGGCGGCTGCCAACCGTGCAATGGGTACCCGGTAGGGGGAGCAGCTTACATAGTTCAACCCAATCATGTGGCAAAACTCCACAGAGCTGGGTTCGCCGCCGTGCTCACCGCAGATACCAATGAGCAGATCTGGTTTCACCCGACGGGCATTTTCCACAGTCCACTGCATAAGCTTACCAACACCCTTACGATCTAATACAATGAAGGGGTTATCGTTAAGGATTTTCTTTTCAATATAGGGCTGCATAAATTTGCCCTCTGCGTCATCTCTGGAAAAGCCCAGGGTGGTTTGAGTCAAGTCATTCGTACCGAAGGAGAAGAATTCTGCCTGGCTAGCAATTTCATCGGCCAGTAAAGCTGCCCTGGGAATTTCAATCATGGTTCCCACACTATAATGGAAGTCCACACCGGTTTCCTTCTTAACTTCCTCAGCAACATCTTCCACCAATTTACGCAGGTATGCTAATTCTTTTAGTTCAATAACCAAAGGAATTTCAACTTCTGGATCTATCTTGCAATCTTCTTTCACCAGACGAGCAGTTGCTTGGAAGATGGCTCTGGCCTGCATGGCGTATACTTCCGGCCAGGTAATACCTAGACGGCAACCCCGATGGCCCAGCATGGGGTTAAATTCAGACAAGGAACGTACTTTACGTAACAAATCTTCCTTTTGCTGTATTTTAGCCGGTTCACCGTTGGTCAACTTCAACTGAGTAATTTCCACAGCCAGTTCTTCTGCATTGGGCAAGAATTCATGCAACGGGGGGTCTAATAGTCGAATACATACCGGCAGGCCTTCCATGGCCTTCAGGATACCGTAGAAGTCCCCTTCTTGCATCGGCAGTAATTTAGCCAGTGCTGCTGCACGCTCCTCAATATCATTGGCTAAAATCATTTCTTGCACAATGGGTAAACGGTCCAATGCCATAAACATATGCTCAGTTCTGGTTAAACCAATACCTTGGGCACCGAATTCCCGAGCCTTTGCAGCATCTTCCGGGGTATCGGCATTGGCGCGTACTTCCAAAGTACGGATGTTGTCAGCCCATTGCAACAATTTCAAGAATTCCGCCGATAGATCCGGCTCAATCATGGGCACTTCACCCAGGATAACATCACCGGTGGAACCATCAATGGATACAATGTCCCCATTTTTAACGGTAATATTGCCTACAAAAAACTGTTTATTTTCAGAGTCAATGCGAATGGCTTCGCAACCACACACACAGGGTTTACCCATACCACGGGCCACCACAGCAGCGTGGCTGGTCATGCCGCCCCTGGAAGTTAGAATACCCTGAGCAGCCACCATACCATGGATGTCGTCGGGAGTGGTTTCAGTACCCACTAAGATCACTTTTTGTCCCTGTTTGTTTAATTTTTCAGCCAGATCAGCATTAAAGACCACAGCACCAGATGCGGAACCAGGGGATGCCGGCAGACCTTTGGCTACAACTTCTAATTTAGCGTTGGGGTCAATGCGACGGTGTAACAGTTGGTCTAACTGATTGGGATCAACACGGTTGATGGCCATTTCTTTATCAATGATACCCTCTTCTACCATTTCCACCGCAATGCGAATGGCAGCCTGGGCAGTACGCTTGCCGTTACGGGTCTGCAGCATCCATAACTTGTTGCGTTCAATGGTAAATTCAATATCCTGCATATCTTTATAGTGGTTTTCCAATAAAGTACAAGTACGGGCAAACTGTTGGTAAACATCTGGCATTTCATCGGCCAGTTTTGCAATGGGCTGAGGCGTACGAATACCAGCCACTACATCTTCACCCTGGGCATTGGTTAAAAACTCACCATAGAGTAGTTTTTCGCCTGTGGAAGGATTGCGGGTAAAGGCTACACCGGTACCACAATCATCCCCCATGTTGCCAAATACCATTGCCTGTACGTTTACTGCTGTACCCAGGTCATCGGAGATTTTATGAATTTTACGATACACGATGGCACGGTCATTTTCCCAGGAATTAAAGACAGCAAAAATGGCTTTGTGTAGCTGTTCCTTAGGATCCTGAGGAAATTCACGACCGGTTTCTTTCTGAACAATAGCTTTATATTTTCCTATAACTTCCTGCCAGTCTTCGGAAGTCAACTGATTGTCAAACTGAACATTTCTTTTATGCTTTTGCTCTTCTAAGATGCCTTCAAACTTATGATGTTCGATGTCTAGCACCACATTACCAAACATTTGTATAAAGCGACGATAGCAATCATAAGCCCAGCGAGCATTGCCACTGCTGGTAGCCAAACCAATGACAGTTTGGTCATTAAGTCCTAGGTTTAAAACCGTATCCATCATACCAGGCATGGATATAACTGCACCAGAACGTACAGACACCAGAAGGGGACCATTGGGATCACCAAATTTTTTATTCAGGGTTTGCTCTAACCAGTCTACCTTTGTTTCTAGTTCCTGCTCAAGTCCCTCGGGGAATTTACGTCCGGCTATGTAAAACTCTTTACAAGCCTCGGTGGTAATGGTAAAACCAGGGGGCACCGGAAGACCAATGTTGGTCATCTCTGCCAGGTTGGCGCCTTTACCGCCTAACAGGCTTTTCATATCTGCTCTTCCCTCGGAAAAAGCATACACGTATTTTTGGGTTGCCAATTTTTCAATTCCCTCCTGTTTTTTATCATGTCAGTAAAATCATACCTTCAAGGTGGTGAGGTGAGAGAAAGAATTCCTCACCCCTTAGACCCCACCTCTTACTGTATCTCCCTTGGATCTTAAAAACTACCTGTACCGTTCGCCTCGGTAATATATCTCCAGTACCTTGCTGGCAGTTTCTTCCACCGCTTTATTGGTTACATCAATTACCGGGCAACCAACCCGTTTCATAATGGACTCGGCATAGTCCAATTCTTTTAAAATGCGTTCATGGCTGGCGTAGTCAGCATTGGATGTAAGCCCCAGGGTTTTTAAGCGTTCAGTGCGAATCACATTTAATTGTTGGGGCTTAATGGTTAAACCAATCACTTTATGAGATGACAGGCTAAAGATTTCCTGAGGAGGTGCTACTTCAGGCACCAGTGGAACATTGGCAGCCTTAATTCGTTTATGAGCCAAATACATACTCAAAGGGGTCTTAGAAGTTCGGGACACCCCTAGAATTACCAGATCTGCCCTTTGAATACCCCGGGGATCCTTACCATCGTCATACTTTACAGCGAATTCAATGGCTTCCACTTTGCGGAAATATTCCTCATCTAACTTACGTACCAGACCGGGTTCAAGTTTAGGGGGGGCAGCTGTAATTAGGGTTAAGGCATCCAAAAATGGTCCCATAATATCCACTGTGGGAATATTATGTTTGTCTGCTTCCCTCACGAGGACTTCCCGTAGCTCAGGTAACACTAATGTGAAGGCAATGATGCAGTTCTGACCTTGGGCTTCGTCAACAATATCTACAATATCCTGAGGGTCATTTACATAGGGAACCCGTCGTATTTCAACGTTACCGCCGTTAAATTGGCTAACCGCCGCTTTCGCAACCAGTTCCGCTGTTTCGCCAATGGAATCCGATACAATATAAACTACAGGATGATCGTCTTTAGGTGCTATAATGGTAAACCCCTCCTCAAGACCCTTCGCCAAATTCAACAAAGAGCCGGGTAACGTTTGTCTTAGAAAATCTGCCAATGACTTCGTAATCTTTTCCGCGGGAACCTTGTATAGTCCTGACCACTGGTAGAGAATCGATTTCATGGGTTAGAAGTTTATGGGCTGCCAACCAAACCGAATCATTCTCCTGCACCATATGAATATTGGGCATACGTGTCATAATGACACCCAAAGGCAGTTTATGAATATCCTGACCACCAAGGGTGGTCTTTAGTAGATCTTTGCGAGAAACAACACCTTCTAACAAACCACCTTCTCGTACAATATACAATGTACCCACATCTTCGATAAACATGGTAACTACTGCATCGTATACCGAACAGCTTTCTGATACCACAGTTGGCACAGATTTAACCTCACCTACTTGTAGCCGGGTAATTTTCTCCGCCAGTATCCTGTCTGCAGTTTTACCATTATAATAATAGCCTACCCTCGGTCGAGCCTCAAGGAACCCTGCCATTGTCAAGATGGATAAATCAGGTCTTAAAGTTGCCCTTGTCAGGTTGAGGCGCTCTGCAATTTGCTCACCGGTGATGGGACCATCATTTTTGACAATCTCAATTATGGTTTCCTGCCTTTTGGAAAGTTCCATCCCCTCACCCCTAACCTAAAATGTGACATACTATTGATAGTGAATTCCCTTACAATAATATACTATATTCGACTAAATAAATCCTACTTTTTGAGAAAAATTTTTGTCTTTTTTTATACTACTTTGTTTCAACCACTATTTTGCTAAAATCAGCCACATTCATACTTAGTCCAACCAGCTTTTTCAGAAGGGCCAACCGATTGGTCTTTACCGCCTCATCTTCTACCATAACCATAACGCTTTCAAAGAAAGTATCGAGGGGGCTTTGAATAGTGGCGATTTTTTGTAAAGCTAAGGCATAATTCTTTTGTTCCAGCAGGGGCCTTACTTCCCCTTCAAGTTTTGTCAACAGACCGTATAACTCTTGTTCTGCCGAATGCTCCAGGTGAACTTCCTGTACTTGTGTGGTGGTGGCATGTTTGGCCAAGTTATTGGCTCTGTTAAAGGCTGTCATCAATGCTGCAAAAGCAGGCAATTCACGGAAGGCAGCTAGAGCCATTCCTCTGTCTACAACGTCAGCTATGTCGTCAAAGCCTGCGGTCAGTACAGCATCTACGGTGTCATAGGACAAACCCCGATCGTTGAGAATGCCTTTAAGTCTCTGTTTAAAGAATTCTTCAATTTCCGTGATTACTTGGTTTAAATCCTGTTTTAACTCTACCCCTTCATGGTAACCCTGGTAGGCCCACTGAACCAGTTCCCTGAGGGACAGGTGAATGTTACCTTCAATTAGCATGTGGCATATTCCCAGGGCCTGCCGACGAAGTGCATAGGGATCCTGGGAACCAGTGGGTTGAATACCAATGGCAAAGCACCCAACGATAGAATCCATCTTATCAGCTACACTCAGCACACTGCCTGCCAGGGTCTCAGGTAACAGGTCCCCTGCAAAACGGGGTAAATAATGTTCAAAAATGGCTTCTGCAACTTCTGGGGCTTCACCGTTGCGCAGGGCATATTCACGACCCATTTCTCCTTGGAGTTCGGGAAATTCATAGACCATATTGGTAATTAGATCGGCTTTAGCCAGCAGGGCTCCCCGTTGAATATTCTCCCGTTGTTCCTCATTTGCTCCCAGTGTTTCTGCCAGGTGGTCTGCCATTGCGCCTATACGGTCCACTTTATCAGCGATGGAGCCCAGACCCTCTAGGAACACCACTTTCTGTAAACCGTTTACTTTGCTGGCTAGGGGTTGTTTTAAGTCTTCTTCAAAGAAGAAGGCCGCATCTGCTAAGCGGGCCCGTAGAACCTTTTCATTACCAGCAGTTACAATTTCTATATATGCCCTGGTTCCGTTTCTTACCGCTATAAATTTATTTAATAGTTTTCCTTCATTGCTAACCACAGGAAAATAACGTTGATGTTCCCGCATGGGAGTAACCAGTACAGCTCCGGGCAGCTTCAAATAATCCTCATCAAAGGTGCCACAAAGGGCCGTGGGCCACTCAAGGATGTTGGTGATTTCATCCAGCAGGTCCTCGTCCTTTTCCACCACGCCACCTTCAGCCGTAGCCAGTTCCTGCACCTGTTGCCAGATGAGTTCCTTTCGTTCAGCTGGGTCAATCAGTACATAGGCACCTCGAATTTTGGTGAAGTAATCTTCTGGATTGGCTATGGACAGGTCGCCTGTGGACAGGAAGCGATGACCATAGGTAAAACGGTTGGACTGCAAGTTAGCCAGTTCAAAGGGTACTACAGCTTCACCAAACAGGGCCAGTAACCAGCGAATGGGCCGGGCAAAACGGAGTTCCAGTTCACCCCAGCGCATGGGTTTGGGAAAGTGCAGCCCGGCGATAAGTCCCGGACATATTTCCGCCAGAACTTGCGCTGTGGGACGACCTTCTTCCCGCTTAAGGGCATAGAGGTATTCTACCTGTCCGATACTACGTACCACCAGATCTTCCATGGATACCCCCTGGGAACGGGTAAAGCCTAAAATAGCCTTGGTAGGATTACCAGCTGCATCAAAGGCCGCTTTTTTAGCAGGACCCTTTACTTCCTTTTCCAGGGCAGCCTGATTTTCTGCTAGATCTTTTATGTAAAGTACCAGGCGACGAGGGGTACCATAGGTTTGTATATCCGCATATTCAATTCTAAGTTCCTGCAGGGTTTTGACCGTTTGTTCCTTTAATTGTGTTAAAGCCGGACCCAAAAAACGGGCAGGCATTTCTTCGATACCAACTTCCAATAAAAAATCCTTAGCCATTGATATTGCCCCCTTTCTTTAACAGAGGAAATCCTAATTTTTCACGCTGCTCCACATAGGCATGGGCGCAGGCCCTGGCCATCTGCCTTACCCGGGCAATAAAGCCCTGCCGTTCAGAGACACTGATGGCCCCTCTGGCATCCAATAAGTTAAAGGTATGGGAGCATTTTAAAACATAGTCATAGGCTGGGAGAACTAAACCTTTTTCCAGTATATGGTTGGCTTCTGCCTCATACATATCAAAGAGGTCAAAGAGCATCTCAGTATTGGCCACTTCAAAGTTATAGCCCGATTGTTCTACTTCATTCTGGTGGTAAACATCTCCATAGGTGATATCTCCTACCCAGGTAATATCGTAAACACTATCCTTTTGTTGAATGAACATGGCTAATCTTTCTAGACCATAGGTGATCTCTGCAGATACCGGGTGACAGTCGATACCGCCACACTGCTGGAAGTAGGTAAACTGGGTTACCTCCATACCATCCAGCCACACTTCCCAACCCAATCCCCAGGCACCCAGGGTGGGGGATTCCCAGTTGTCTTCCACAAAGCGAATATCATGCTTATCCGGATCAATGCCGATAGCCCGTAGGGAGTCTAAATAAACGGGAATAACATCGTCGGGGGAAGGTTTTAAAATGACCTGGTATTGGAAGTAATGCTGCAGGCGGTTGGGGTTTTCTCCATAGCGACCGTCGGTGGGACGACGAGATGGTTCCACATAGGCCACCCGCCAAGGTTCTGGTCCCAGGGCCCGTAAAAAGGTAGCCGGGTTCATGGTGCCGGCGCCCTTTTCGATGTCGTAGGGCTGTTGAATAATACAATTTTGTTCGGCCCAGAATTTGTTCAAGGTCAGAATGAGTTCCTGAAAGTTCACTGTTTTTGCCTCCTTATTTAATAAAACTAAACACCTGGTGGATTTCCCACTTCTGTTTGGCTTGGGATTATCTATTCTCCAATTTTGGGGGTTAAATTAAAAAAACCCCCGCCCCTGACATAATGTCAGGGACGGGAGAGTTTCCCGCGGTTCCACCCTGTTTGGCTGATCCACAGCCCACCTTCATTTTTTGCAGGATTTACTTACCTGTGTGCGGCTTTCCCCCTGCTGCTCAGGAGCCCCCGTATACGGCCTGTGTTGCCGGCTTTCACCATCCCGACTCGCTAAGAACCAGTTTCTCGTATACTCTTTCCCTCATCGCAAAGTTTTTAATTATAACCAAAAATCTATCAAACTGCCAGGTTCTTGTCAATAGTTTTAATGCTGAGGATTATTTTTGTCAAAATTATTCTCTGGAACCTCAACCTCAGGTTCCCATCTATCACTATCCTCTTGAAACTCCAGCCGGTAATTATTGACTAATCCGGCGATGGTGCCCAGGGCACCTACCACTAAAATAGGCGTGCTGGCCATTGCTCCCAAGACCCCTAGGGCACCCACTGTGGCTGGGAATTCCACCACGGTATCATCATCCTTCTTTATTTTTACTTTCGTCCTTTGGCCCTTTTCCAGGAGTGTTTTAAATTGGCCCATAAATTCATTTCCCTTGCCATGGAGCTTCTCATTCCAATGCCGATTCTTTTCTTCCAATTTTATTAAAGCCTGCACAACATCGCCATCGGCTAGATTAAGGGCTTCCTTTGCTTCCTTGTAACTAACGCCCAGTCGGGCTCGCAGAAGGTCTATCTTCTCCAGTTCACTGGTCACTATATCAAACCTCCCCATAGTCCTTTGTATTATATATTTGTACCCCTACCCAAGTTACTTTTATACAAGCGATCCATAAATTCTGTGGTTTTTAATTTTTTTTCTAGGTAATACTCAATATAGGAACGTAATAGTGCACTAAGTTCTGTCTTTAGGGGTTCAGAAACTTTTAATTGTTGCAGTTTCGTTAATTCCCAACGATAAAGGGTTTTCAACACCTCTACTGTTCCTCGGCTAAATTTTAGGATTCTTTTTTCATGGGTTGCACAATCCTTACAAAGAATCCCTCCCTGTTGGACTGCAAAGGAAACCTTGGTTTCCCGAATCTCAGCACCACATACACTGCAGTTGGTTAGATCCGGCTGAAGTCCTGAAAACCCCAGTAGTTTCGCTTCAAAGCCCCGTAAAATCATTTCACTATTACCAACTGCAATCAGGTGCAGTGCACTGTAAAGTAAACTAAATAAGTTCTGGTTAGGCTCACCCTCCGCTACAAATCCATCCAGCAACTCGGTTATATAGGCTGCAGCCGTTAGTCGATCCAGGTCATACCTTATCTCTGCAAAACCCTCTTTTAATTCTGCCTGGCTGATGGCATCAATTTCCCTTCCCCGGTGCAACATAAATTCAGAAAAACAAAAGGGCTGCACAGCTCCCCTTTTGCGACTGTTGGGCTTTGCGGCACCATGGGCCACAATTCTTTGCTTTCCCCGTTGTATGGAATATACCGTAAGAATTTTATCGGCTTCTCTCATATCCCGGGACTTTAAAACAATTGCGTCTAACTTATATATTTTCATGAACTAGGCTGTCACCTTTCTTTACTACCACTAAATTAATTCTATTATATCTTATTTAGCACATTATCTTTCGGTGACCTTTAGGACAAAATAGTAGAAAGCCAGCTATAAATAGCAAAAGGAGGACTTTGGAAATGGAGTTTATTACAGAAAATCAGTATGGTATAACCAAAGGAACCGCCGTTGAAGAACATGTGGATAAAAATTTTAAGGGTGAAAACTCGGAGGTAGGTTGGTACCTGGCTGTGGCCAGAAATGCCCAAAGGGAAGGCTACCCTGAAATTGCTGAAGTATTAAAGACCATCGCCATGGAAGAAGCCTGGCACGCTGCTCGCTTTGCGGAACTCAACGGTGAAATTTCCACCAGTACCCGGGAGAATTTACAAAAGGCCATCGCCGGTGAGACCGTTTCTAATAAAATGAAAAAGGAAGCTGCGGGTATTGCCAAACAAAATGATGTGGATGAAGCCCATGATTTCTTTGATGAAGCTGCCAAGGACGAGGCCCGCCATGCGAGGGCTTTAAAGGGCATCTTGGATCGTTATTTTCCTGCTTAAACAACATTATACAAAACCATACACCGGGGTAGCACACCCCGGTTTTGTTTTTAGTTTACATTATCTATTATTTCAGACCAAATCCTTGTACAATGGTGGGGGAGGAGATGAAATTTGCGTATTGTTGTGGGAATTACCGGAGCCACCGGTGCTATTTACGGCATCAATTTGTTAGAGCAACTAAAAAAAATGGATATAGAAACCCACTTAATTCTTAGCCACTGGGCTCGTCGAACCATTGAGTTAGAAACGTCCTATTCGGTTCGCCAAGTCATTGATTTGGCCAATATTTACTATCCAGAGGATCATTTGGCTGCTGCGATTTCCAGTGGTTCCTTCCGCCACCAGGGGATGATTATCGCTCCCTGTAGTATGAAAACCTTGGCGGGTTTGGCCCATGGCTATGCAGAGAATTTGATTGTACGGGCAGCTGATGTTACTTTGAAAGAAGGCAGACCATTAATTTTAGTACCCCGTGAAACGCCCTTAAATGCTATTCACTTGGAAAATATGCTAAAACTGGCTAAGTGCGGAGCAGTGATTCTTCCGCCCATGCCAGCCTTTTATCATCGCCCGGCATCGATCCAAGACATTGTTGATCAAACTGTGGGACGTATACTGGACCGACTGGGGGTAGAAAATAACTTGGTAAAACGGTGGACGGAGTAGGTAAAAGAGAGTTGAATTAAGCCACGCAATTTGCGTGGCTTAATTCTTTGGGGAGATTCTTGTTAGGGGGATTTAGGAATTTATATTATCAGTATCTTCGGTGCTATTTTCAGCAGTGTTATCGGTTTCTTCTTCAACGGTGGTATCATCTTCAGTAGTGCTTTCCTCTACAGTTTGTTCAATTTTAATGGCCAGACCTTCCTCGTTGGTTTCAACCTTGACTGCAGTTCCTTTAACTAGGTCTGATAGTTCTGCCAATTCACCATTAATGTAAATTTCTACCTCATCTGCCAGTTTAATTTCCTCGGCATTTTCACCTGTACCAATTTTTAAAACCTGTTGACCATCTGCAGTTTCTACACCCTGGAATGTATCTGTATCTTCCGTTTGCTCTTCGGTTAACATACGGTCAATCAGAGCGGCAATCTGTGCTCTGGTTACGGCACTGTTTGGATTCAACATTCCACCGGGACCACCTGCCACAAGACCTTCTTTATATAAAGCCATAACATAACCCATATCTTCGGGAGAGACCAGGATTCCATCTTTGAAGGGCAGACCAGTTGTTTCCACAGGTTCTAAATCCATTGCTTTTGCAAGCCAAACCATGGATTGAACTCGGCTGGCCTGTACCCCGGAATGGAAGCGGTTAAGGTTAATAATTCCCTTTGCTTTGGCCTCAGCCACTGCTCCTCTGGCCCAGTTCGGAACATCTTCCAGCTCTTCTTCGGTGGCTTCAGTCTGCTCAGTGGTGATTTCATCAGTCTCATTGGTCGTTTCATTAATTTCTTCACCCTGCAGTTCAAGGGTTCTCACTACCATAGATACTACTTGCTCTTGGGTTACAGGCGCTTCCGGCTGGAAAGTACCATCAGGGAAACCCGAAGCAATGCCAAGCATTTGTAATCTTTGGATGGGACCCTTTGCCCAGTGATTTTGCGTATCCTTGAAGTCCTTAGCTGCATATTTTACCTTGCTTTGAACTTCACCAAATTTTTTGTCATTATTTGCCTTATTAGTTTTTGTTTCTTTAATCTCTACACCATTGACAGACTTGTTTTGAGTACCACTGTTGGATTGACTGCTGCTTTTTTGAACCTGGCTACTGGAGGGCTTGCTGCTCTTATCTGAAGATCCCTTACCATTACCCCCTGGGGCTGCATCTGCCATGGCCCCGCCCACCAGCAGACTGCTGGCCACCGCCAATGTAATTATGCCTTTACCTACTTTGCTCACTAGAAACACTCCTTGTTTTTTTTATATTATAAATTACGGCATTATTTGATTTTTTGTTGGGGGTTTATGATAAAACCTTGGTCCTATTTTACAGTCCTAACAATAAAAGGTGGGACTAAGCCCACCCATTTATTGTACTAATCTTCTTTGGTAAAACCAAAATTTCGTATATCGGTCATCTTATTGCGCCAATCCTTCTTCACCTTAACCCATAATTCAAGAAATACCTTAGAACCCAGCAGATTTTCGATCTCTTCCCGGGAGCGGCGGCCTACTTCCTTCAACATGTTGCCACCCTTACCAATTAAGATAGCCTTCTGGGAGTCACGCTCGGTATAAATGACAGCACTTACAGCCACCACACCGTTATTGCGTTCTTTGATTTGCTCTACCACCACTGCCACCGAATGGGGTATTTCTTCGCTGGTTAAATGCAATACCTTTTCCCGGATGATTTCCGCCATGATAAACCGCTCGGGTCGATCGGTTACCATATCTGCGGGGTAATATTGAGGTCCTTCGGGCAAATACTTAATAATTGTATCAATGAGCCGCTCCACGTTTTCCCCGGCCAAAGCGGAAACGGGAATCACTTCAGCAAAGGGCAGCAGATCCTTATATTGGAGGATTCTTTCTAATACAGCTTCCCTTTGAATGAGATCGACTTTGTTCAGCATTAAGAATACTGGGGTTTTTATACCCTTTAATTGCTCGGCAATATACTGGTCGCCAGGGCCTGGGGCTTCTGATGCCTCCACCAGAAAAAGTGCAACGTCTACTTCTTTCAGAGCTCCCAGTGCTACATCCACCATATATTCTCCTAATTTATGCCTGGGTTTATGGATACCCGGAGTATCAAGAAAGACCATCTGGGCATCATTTCTAGTAAGGACAGAGTGAATTTTATGACGGGTGGTCTGGGGTTTGTCCGACATAATGGCTACTTTTTGACCAACCAGCTTATTTAGTAAAGTAGATTTCCCCACATTGGGGCGGCCCACCAGGGCCACAAAACCCGAGCGATATCCTTCGGGTGTATTTAGCATATCGTTTCCTCCTTGTTGCTTTTGGTGCTTATGGGTATGTCTTTGGGGTCGGCTGTGAGCCTTGGGCCTTGAGCTTTTAGCTTTCAGCTCATAGCCCATAGCTCATAACTCATGGCTGGACCCCGCTACCCGTCCCTTGAGCCTCCATATCTTCCGCAGTAAAATACCCTGGTAACAGTTCGCTTACTGTGATCGTCTTGTACTGGCCATGCAGGTTTGCCATATGCACCTTCATATCACCGGCAAATTCTGCCATAACCTGCCGGCAAGCGCCACAGGGGCTACAGAGGGTTGGCACATCGGCTATTACCGCCAGGGCAACAAATTCCCTATTACCCTCCGAAACAGCCTTAAAGATAGCTGTTCTTTCTGCACAGCAGGTCAGTCCAAAGGATGCATTTTCAACATTACAACCGGTAAAAACCTTCCCCTCCTGGGTCAATAGGGCTGCACCAACCTTAAATTTTGAGTAAGGAACATAGGCCTTTTCTCTGG
Source organism: Desulforamulus reducens MI-1 (assembly GCF_000016165.1). Taxonomy (GTDB): domain Bacteria; phylum Bacillota; class Desulfotomaculia; order Desulfotomaculales; family Desulfotomaculaceae; genus Desulfotomaculum; species Desulfotomaculum reducens. The sequence goes on from NC_009253.1 coordinate 2,702,370, forward strand.
CTTCTTTAGCCATCTCTATCAGTTTCTCCGCCGAGATTGTCATTTAATCAGTCCTTCCTTCGTCTTATACCGCATTTCTTTGGGGTAAGCCTTTAGTCTTTAGCTTTTGGGTTTAGCAAATTGCTAAGGATTAATGGCTAGACCCAAAAGACTATCCCTTAAGCCATGGCTAATAGCTAATGACTAAAGAATAGTATGATAATCTTGGGCCATAAGATCAAATATGCCACAACGAGCGAACTGATAGCCGCCAGTAAGACTGCTCCGGCGGCGCAGTCTTTAGCTATTTTGGCCAGGGGGTGGAACTCCGGTGAAACTAAGTTCACAACGGCTTCAATGGCGGTATTGATACACTCTGTCAATATTACCATAAAAATAGCAAAAAAGACCAACCCCCATTCCAAAGGAGACAAACGCAAAAAAAGGCTCACCGTCACTGCCAGCAGTGCCGCAGTAAAGTGAACCTGCATATTTCTTTGGGTTCGAAACACATACCAAATTCCTGCTAAAGCAAAAGTAAAACTTTTAACAAAATCCTTCATCATAGGTAACCTTTCAAAGTAGGTTTAACAACTTTTGGCCTTACACCGTAAGCCGATGGCTGAGGGCTGATAGCTGATGGCTAACCCTGTTGTGGGCTATCTATTAATCCCCAGCCTCTCTAATATCCCCTCTTCCTTCTGCCGCATAACCTGCCGATCTTCTTCTGTCATGTGATCATAGCCTAACAAGTGCAGAGAACCATGGGCCGTCAAATAAGCCACTTCTCGATTAAAACTATGGCCATATTCAGCAGCCTGACGTTGGGCCGTGGGGAGGGATATGACAATATCCCCCAATAGATCCTCAGCCTCTTCTTCCTCAGGCATTTCTTCTCCTTCATTCAAGGCAAAGGACAAAACATCAGTGGCTTTGTCAATTCCCCGGTATTCCGCGTTTAGACTACGAATGTAATTATCATCCACAAAGATCAGACCCACCTCGGCATCGGGGGAATAACCCTCTGATTCAAGGCTTACCTTAACCACAGACTCTACCAGTTTAAGTAAGTTTTCCTCCACTGATATTTCTTCTTGTAAATTATTTACGAGTACCGCCATACCGAGTCTTTCTCCTTTCCATCTCCTGTTTCATATCAGGATACTCAATTCGGTTATGGAAAATACCAGAGAGTACCCGCAAGAAGCTATTGGCTATTGCATCCAAATCCTTCAATGTTAAATCACACTCGTCCAACTGACCATCCATCAATCGATCTTTAATAATCTTACGAACCAATCCCTCTACCCTGCCGGATGTAGGATTCTGCAGGGAACGAACAGCTGCCTCTATATTATCTGCCAACATAACAATGGCGGCTTCCTTGGTTCTTGGTTTAGGCCCTTCGTAACGAAAATCTTCTTCGTTAACGGATTCCGCACGATCTCCTTCCATTGCCTTGTGATAAAAGAAGCGGACTAAGCTTTTTCCATGGTGCTGCTCCACGATGTCTGTAATCACCTGGGGTAGTTTATACTCCCGGGCCAGTTCTACACCATCTTTAATATGGGAGGTAAGAATCAGTGTACTTAGTGTAGGGGCAATTTTATCGTGTGGATTATCTCCGCCCAGCTGGTTTTCGATAAAGAAATAGGGTCTTTTAATTTTACCTATATCGTGGTAGTAAGCGCCTACCCTTACCACCAGCGGCTCAGCCCCTACACTTTCTGCAGCTGCTTCTGCCAGATTGCCTACCAAAATGCTGTGGTGATAGGTACCCGGTGCCTCTGTCATCAACATTTTTAACAATGGGTTATTGGGGTTAGATAGCTCCAACAACCTAACCGTCGAGGTAATACCAAAACTGGTTTCTAGATATGGCAGGGCGCCGTTAGTCAAAATGGACGACAGCAAACCGTTGGCAATGCCAAGGGAAAAGGCTGAGGTGATTAGTAAATACCAGGGTAATCCTGTAATCAGGCCCACCACAGAAATAATAATCACATTGGCTGCGCCAACATAAATGCCTGCTCGGACCAGATCTCCCCTTTGACTTAATTTGGAGACGCTGTAAACGCCGCTGACCCCACCCACAAAACCAACTAAGGCAAAGTGAAACTGGTTTCCGGACATAACCCCTAGCAATAAAGCCAAGTTAAAAACCATTAACATTGCCAAACGTGAATCCAAAAGAATGGTAATTAACATCCCTGATGCAGCTAGGGGTGCCAAGTAGCCAAACAATGCACCAAATTCAGGCCATTGGCTAATGGTTATGGCCATAACCCCCCGGGAAACCACCAGTATAATGAGGGCAATAATTCCGACGAGGTTAAGATAGCTTCTGTTATGGTAAATCTCCTTATTGTGTATGTAGGTATAGAGCAATACCAAAGCCATCATTAAGGCCACCAGCAGTCCTGTGCCCATGATGGTGGTGAAGGTATGTTGGGGTCTGGATAAGCCCAGGGCCTGCAACTTAGCCATATGCTCTTCGGTTACCACATCCCCCTGGGTTAAAATTCTTTCCTTGTATTGAATACTAACCCTGGCAGGTGGCACACTCTCAGCCGCTTCTTGTTGAAGTAATTTGTATTTTTCTTCATCAAAATAGGCATTTGCCCTTAAGAATTGTTTGATTAATCCCTGCCCTAGTAATCGGTATGATTCATCAAATTGTCTGGCTGCAATTTTAGCAGCAGCCTTTTCCTTTGCCTCTTCTAATTGATTGGCCGTAATCCCCTCTTCTTGATTCATGATTTCTGAAAGGGCCTCAGAAATACCTGCTGACAGTTGATCTGTGCTGGTGGGGTTACCCACGGCCAATTGATTGAATACCGATTCGGGCATGACAAAGGGTATAATCGATTTTAGCCGAGCAACTTTTTCAGGGACTTCTTTTTCTGTATCTGCTTGGGTTGCCTTGACTTGTTTTAATACGTTGTTGATATCTTTTTGGACAGTTTCCAAAACACCTAGGTTGATCTCGGGTACCTTAGGTACCTTTTCTATCGCTTTTCGGCGTTCCTCCGCTGTTTTCTGCTGGTCAATGTATACAACCGCTCTGGGTGCATAGATTGTTGTAGGAGAAATCTGACCAACCTGTAGATTTACCTTTTGAGGTACAAATTCAAAGGATACCAACAATGTAAAAATCAAAAAAAACAAACCTGCAGCGAAATAACGTTTAAACCCATTGTTTTGAAAAAGATATTTAAGGCCTTTGATCAGGCCTCCACCAATTTGTTTTAGCGATAGCATGTTTAATCAATCACTCCCCGGCCTACCAAAAGGCCTGTCCTACTCCTCAGCCTGCTGATCGTAAGCCCGGATTATATCCATAACCAGGGGGTGGCGGACAATATCTGCTCCAGTCATCCATTGAAATGCAATTCCTTTAATGCCTTCCAATACTCTCTTGGCATCCACAAGGCCTGAGCTTTGCCCCTTGGGTAGGTCCACCTGCGTTATATCACCAGTTATGATTGCCTTGGAGCCAAAACCAAGACGCGTTAGAAACATCTTCATCTGCTCTGGCGTCGTGTTTTGGGCCTCGTCTAAAATAATAAATGCATCCTCCAATGTTCTACCTCTCATGTAGGCCAATGGTGCAATCTCAATAATATTTCGTTCCAGATATTTTTGCGTATGGTCCAAGCCTAAAATGTCATATAAACTGTCATAGAGTGGTCTTAAGTATGGGTCAATCTTTTCTTGTAAATCCCCGGGT